>JBBAAB010000042.1:0-9033 GCA_041658445.1 Thermoleophilia bacterium | reverse complement strand
GAGTGCCTGCCCGAGGTGCAGGACATGGCGGATTCACTGCAGAGCACGTCCGGCATGATCCGCTTTGCCAGGGCCGCTGACGCCAAAACTTTTATCATCGCCACCGAGATGGGCCTCATCCACCGGCTTAAACAGGAGAACCCGGGCAAGGATTTCATCTCGCCCACGAAAAAGGCTATCTGTCCAAACATGAAGCTGACCACTCTTGCGAAGGCGCTTGATACTCTCCGCGAGGAGAGGTACGAGATTCGCATGGACGAGGATATCCGGAAACGGGCCCTCGCCGCGGTGGAAGCCATGGTCTCCTACACGTAATGGTGCTTCCGTTATGACCCGACCGTATCTCCTGGCGGCCACGGACGAGAAGCCGGGCAGACGTTTTTACGACGTCATCGTGATCGGAAGTGGCATCGGCGGGCTCACGGCCGCCGTCGGCGCGGCGCGCCGCTGGAAAGTGGCGCTGATCAGCAAAAGCATACTCAGGGATACGACGACTTTTCTCGCCCAGGGCGGCATCGCGGCGGCCTTGAGCGAACAGGATTCCCCCGCCCTTCATTTCGAGGATACGATGCGCGCGGGCGCCGGACTCTGCCGGGAAGAGGCCGTGGATATCCTGGTCCACGAGGGTCCGGCCCGGGTGCGGGAGCTAATGGAGATCTGTCCCAAGTTCGACCGCGCCGGCAGAGACCTTGTTCTTGCCAGCGAAGGCGCTCATTCGGTCCCGCGCATCGCCCACGCCGGCGGTGATGCCACCGGCAGCGAAGTAGCCAGCGCCCTGGCGCAGGCCATGCAGACCGGCAGCCGCGTGCAGGTCCTGGAGAACGAGTTCGTCGTCGACCTGCTGACCAATGGCGGCCGCTGTATCGGCGCCGTTTCGCTGAACCTGCGAACCGGCGCTTTTACGATGAACTTCGCCACGTCCACGGTGCTGGCCACCGGCGGCTGCGGCCAGGCATATTCCCTGACTACCAATCCCAAGGTTGCTACCGGCGACGGCATGGCCATGGCCTATCGTGCCGGCGCCAGCATAGGCGACATGGAGTTTGTCCAGTTTCATCCCACGGGGCTTTATTCGGACGAGTCCCCGATCTTTCTCATAACCGAGGCTCTTCGCGGCGAGGGAGCATACCTGCTCAACCATGCAGGCGAGCGCTTCATGGTCGGCGTGCACCCCCAGGCGGAGCTGGGACCCCGCGATGTCGTTGTCAAGGAGATGGTACGTCAGATGCAGGAAGCCGGCCAGGAATTCCTTTTCCTGGATGCCACCCATCTCGACTGCGACATGTTGAGGGAGAGATTCCCGACCGTCTACGAAACGTTGCGGGAAAAAGGCTACGACCTCTGCAGCGATCGCATCCCGGTGGCGCCTGTCAGCCACTACATGGTCGGAGGCGTCGTCACCGACATCTGGGGACGCACGACCCTGCCGGGTCTGTACGCGAGCGGCGAGGTAGCCAATACGGGCGTACACGGGGCCAACCGGCTTGCGAGCAACTCGCTGCTGGAAGGGCTGGTCTTCAGCGATCGCATCGTACGCGATCTCGACCGCTACATCACGTCCAAGGAAGAGCTGGTGCGGCGTCTTTCCATCGATCTTCCGGGTCCGGCCCGGAAGGGCAACCTGCCGGAGGAGATCGCCGAGGGCAGGCGTCTCCTGCAAAGAACCATGAATGCCAACGTGGGCACTGTCCGCAACGAGGAAGATCTCCTGACCGCACTGGAAAAGCTTTGCGGGCTGCTCAACTCCCTCAAGGCTCCAAGGGCGGACCCCGACGAATACGAGCTGTACAATCTGCTCACCGTGGCTATCCATATCGTCAAGGGCGCCCTGCTCAGGCAGGAGAGCAGGGGATCACACCTGCGGTCCGACTTCCCCCAGGCGGATGACACCGACTGGAAACATCACATAAACTTCCGCCTGAAAAACGGTGAGGAAAACGCGGGATGCAGGCAGTCATGACGGAGCCGGTGCGGGGTCAATACACGAGGGCGCTGAAACAGATCGTCAGCTTCGCCATTTCCGAGGACCTAGGCGACAGGGGCGATATAACTTCACAGGCGGTCATACCGGCCGGTACTAGCGGCGCGGCAGTCATTATCGCCATGGAACCCTGTACGATATCAGGCATGGCGGCGGGTGCGGAATGCTGCCGCCAGATCGATCCGAATATGACATGGCTGCCCTTGGTGGAAGATTCCCAGGCTGTTCCGGCGGGCGCCCAGGTCGCGCGGATCGAGGGCGGTCTGCGCTCCATCCTCGCCGCCGAGCGCACCATCATAAATTTTATCTCGCACCTTTCCGGGATCGCCACCCTGACCGGACGTTTCAATGCCGCGGTCGAGGGCAACATGGCCCGTATCGCGGCAACGCGCAAGACCAGCCCGGGCATGAGGCTGCTGGAGAAACAGGCAGTTGCTGACGGGGGGGGGGAAACACACCGGCAGGGCCTTTATGACGCGATCCTCATCAAGGACAATCATATCGCCGCAGCGGGAAGCGTGGCCGCTACTGTCGAAAGGGCCCGGCGAGCGCTTGGCGATGACATAGCTATCGAGGTGGAAGTCGACACCAGGGAGCAGCTTGAAGAAGTTCTTGAGTCCGGCGTCGACAGGGCGCTCCTGGACAATATGAGCCCCGATGAGGTGAGTGCCTGCGTCAAACTGGCTGCGGGTCGCCTGATCATCGAGGTCTCAGGCGGCATCAACCTGACCAACGTTCGTGATTATGCCGAAGCGGGCGCGGAAATAATATCAACAGGCGCTCTCACCATGTCGGCGCTGGCGATAGATTTCTCCCTGGAGATCACGCAATGAATGTAGAGACGAGGATCCTCTCAGAGCTTTCAGAAGATGGATATTCCTCTGGTGAGGCCATCAGTGAAAAGCTCAACATCACGCGCTCGGCGGTATGGAAACACATTGTCAAGCTTCGCGATCGCGGCTACAGCATAGACGCCTCGCCGCGACATGGTTACCGGCTGGCGGGCCGCCCGGACAAACTTTTGCCGGCGGAACTGGCGCCATTGATTCAAACGAGCATTCTCGGTAGGCATATAGTCCACCTGGAAGAGACCCCTTCCACGGCCGATGTCGCCCGCGAGCTGGTAGGCGAGGACGCGCCGGAGGGGACCGTAGTATTCGCCGAGAGCCAGACCGAGGGGCGTGGCCGGCTCGGACGCAGTTGGCATACGCCCGCGGGCAAGACAATCGCGATGTCAGTGATTCTTTATCCGTCTCTGTCTCCGACCAGGACTCCTCTTTTAAGCCTTGCGACGGCGCTGGCGGTCAAGCGAGCCGTGGAAGGAACAACATCAGCGAGAGTTAAGCTCAAATGGCCGAACGACATTTACCTTTCCGGCAGGAAGCTGGCTGGTGTGCTCGTCGAGATGGCAGCCGAAATCGATCGGGTCAAGTGGGTGATTGACAGCATTGGTATCAATGTCAACAACAGAATCGTGGGAACGGACCTCGAGGGCCGGGCTACTTCACTGGCCGACGAGCTGGGGAAGGAGATATCACGCAGGGAACTGGCGGTGGCTCTTTTAACGCATCTGGAGAAAATCTACAAAGAGGTGCAGTCGCCGGCAGGGCTCATTTCCATCCAGCGGTCCTTCATGAAACACGATCTCCTGCAGGGCCGGCAGATCGAGGTCAAAACACCGGACGGCGTTATCAGCGGCACCGCCGACGGCATTGACTCCGAGGGCCGTCTTCTTGTCCGGGATATTGCTGGCAAGGTGCAGTCTCTCTTCAGTGGTGAGGCCACCATAACGGCAACACAAATCAAATGACCTATGTAAACGTAAAATTACTATAGGGTTGACATACCCCCTCCCGATGTATAGATTCGATTAACGAAAAATGAATCTGTCTATACTTGAGGAGCCAGCAAATGCACAAGCTTGAATTACGCGACCTTATCTCGGTTGCTTTCTTTGCCGCCCTGACATCCATCGGCGCCCTCATATCCGTGCCGCTTCCCGGAGACCTGGTGCCGATCGTCCTCTCCAACATGTTCGCGATTCTTGCCGGCGCCATTCTGGGGAAATGGCTGGGTCCGCTAAGCCAGATCGTATACATCCTGATCGGTGTAATAGGAATTCCAGTATTTGCAGGCTCTATCAAGGCGGGTCCGGCTGCGCTGGCAGGTCCGACCGGTGGGTACATCATCGGCTTTGTTGTCGCGTCATTTCTCACCGGTTTTCTGGTAGAGCGCCTGGTCAGGGCGCCGGGCGTCCTGCGTTTTTCACTCAGCCTGACCGCGGGTGCGGCCGTTATATATTTATTCGGGATTCCCTGGCTTTCGCATGTGGCCGGCCTCAACATTCAGCTTGCCATGGTGAAAGGCCTTTATCCCTTCTTGCCAGGAGACATCCTAAAGGTTATAGTTGGAACAATGCTGTGCATGAGCCTCATGACACAGTTCCCACGGATCCGGAAAATGCCGGCAGGAATCGAGACAGCCGGTAAAATCGAACCGGATTGATTCAAATCGGTCAGTAGAAAACGCAAGGGGCGCTTGTGGGGGGTATTAGTTTAAGACCGCATCATCTACTGTGTATCCAGGGCTTTCGTGGTCAGGGATATTCGCCGTCCTTTATCGCAAACATGGCGCGCCTGATCGATCGCCTCGAGGCAGAACCGGAACAAGAGATACAGATAGTCACCAGCGCCGACGATGTTTGCATCGCCTGTCCGCATCTTGATGGCGGAGTCTGCGTCCGTCCTGAATCGAAGGTGGATGAGATCGACGGGCGAGTACTTGAACACCTCAAAATCGTCGACGGCGACATACTTACCTGGTCCATGCTGCTTCAGACCATAGACGAAAAGGTTCATTCCTCCCAGCTCGACAGCATCTGCGACGGTTGCCGCTGGGTGGATCTGGACTACTGCACCAACGGTCTCGAAGTCCTGTCGCAACGTCTGGTAACCGCCAAAGATTGAGACCGGATGTCCCGCGTTCAGCGTCGGGCTCGCAGCCAATACCGGTCTCTGTTAGAATTCTGCCATGACAGCTCTGCTGCTTGCCATTGATGTTGGCAACACTCATACTGTAGTCGGTCTTTATGATGGCGACACACTCGAGGACCACTGGCGGATCGCGACCGATTCGCACGCGACCGCCGACCAGCTGGTCGCACTATATTCCTCCCTGTTATCTCTGAGAGACCGCTCGCTCGCCTCTGTCGGGCAAATGATCGTATCATTGGTCGTGCCTTCGATGGTGGGTCAGTATGAACAGATGGCAGTTCGATATCTGGGAACAAGTGCGCTGGTAATCGGACCGGGCATCAAGACCGGCTTGCCGATTCTCACAAATAATCCCCACGAGGTAGGAGCCGACAGGATCGTTAATGCCGTGGCGGCGCTCGAGCAGACCGGCGGACCTTGTGTGGTCGTGGATTTTGGCACCGCAACGACCTTCTGCGCGATTTCTGCCGCCGGCGAGTATCTGGGCGGCGCCATTGCTCCAGGGCTCGAGGTTTCCCTGGAAGCCCTGACGGCCCGGGCCGCACGTCTTTCGCGCGTGGACCTCGGAGAACCGGAGTCAGTGATCGGCAAGACCACGGCGGCGTCGTTGCGTTCAGGGGTAATATACGGATTTGCCGGTCTCGTCGACGGCATCGTCAACAGGATGAAAAAGGAACTCGGTGACGGGCAGATAGCCACGCTGGCAACCGGCGGCTTCGCTGAAATGGTGGTTCCCCACTCAGAAACGTTGAGCCGGGTCGACCCCCTGCTGACGCTTAAGGGTTTGAAACTTGTGCATGAGAGGAACGAAAAGAAGTAATCCCCGCTCATATTCTATCTGAGGGCGCCGAAAACGATGCTGTCCCTTCAAAGAAAACCAGGAGCACAATTCCATGATTCCACCGAAAAATCCTGAAGCCACGATACCGGCGTCGGAAAAGGTCGAACCGGCAGAGAAGGAAAAACCTTTTATCATCGCCCATATCTCCGATATGCACGCCGGCTCCCAGTATTTCGTGCCTAACCTGATGGATCGCGCGGTGATCGAGCTGAACGAACTCAAACCAAATGTTGTTGTCGTTACGGGCGATCTGACCAACCAGGGCTACAAGCAGGAGTATCTGCTGGCCAAGAGCTATCTCGACAAGATCCAGTGTGAGAACCTGCTGGTAATCCCGGGAAACCATGACGCCCGCAACGTGGGCTATATTCATTTCGAGGAGCTTTTCGGCTCGCGGCAGGCTACCTGCCACCGCGACGGCATCAGCATCATCGGCGTTGATTCATCCGAACCGGATCTTGACTATGGCACGATTGGACGGCACCGCTACGAATGGATAAGGGAGCAGTTCGCCGCGCCCGCCAATTTCAGGGTGTTCCTTTTGCATCATCACCTGCTGCCCGTCCCCGGAACCGGCCGTGAACGCAACATGGTCTACGATGCCGGCGATACGCTCGAGGTGCTGCAGGAGTGCAACGTGAACCTGGTGCTGGCCGGGCACAAGCATGTTCCCCACGCCTGGAGGCTGGAGAACATTTTCGCGGTCAACGCCGGCACGGTCTGCACGTTGAGGCTGCGCGGCAATGTTCGCCCATGTTACAACGTCATCGAGATCAGCAAGGAAGAGGTGACAGTGTGGCGCAAATATCCTTTCCACGACGCCGACCAGATCATCAAGTTCTATCCTTCCACCTTCGCTTTTGAGAAATCAACCCACCAGGAACTGGAAGGCGCCAGTTGAAGCGAGCCATCGCTCTCATCGATGGAGAACATTATCCCAGCGTAGTGCGGGAAGCCCTTGAGGAAGTATCGACGCGCTACGAACTGCTCGCGGCTGTCTTCCTCGGGGGGACGGAGAAAATCGACACATCGCTCGCTGGTGACGCCAGGCAGAATGAATACGGCATACCGGTATTCCTCCATGAAAACGCCGAGGAGGCTTTCGCGCTGGCGGTTCTAAAACACCATCCACAGGTGGTTGTTGACTTGAGCGATGAGCCGGTGCTAGGATACAAAGAGCGTTTCCGGTATGCCAGCCTCGTGCTGGCCTCCGGCGCTGAATATCAGGGCGCAGACTTTACTCTACTTCCTCCGTCTTTCCATAAGCTTTCCGTCAAGCCCTCTCTTTCCATCATTGGCACGGGAAAGAGGATTGGCAAAACTGCAATCAGCGGCTATGTCTCCAGGGAGATATCAGAGGCGCTATTACAGTCGGGCCACACAGACGGGGTGGTAATAGTCGCCATGGGGCGCGGCGGCCCGCCGGATCCCGAAGTGATTACCGGCAGGGAAAGCATTATCGGGGCTGTAGAGCTGCTTTCCTACAGCAGACAGGGCAAGCACGCGGCGTCGGATTATTTCGAGGATGCCGCCTTGAGTTCAGTGACCACTGTAGGATGCCGCCGTTGCGGTGGCGGGTTGGCGGGGGCGCCGTTCGTATCCAACGTGGTCGAGGGAGCCGGCATCGCTGAATCCCTACCGGCGGATTTACTGATTTTTGAGGGAAGCGGAGCAGCGCTTCCTCCCATAGAGGTCAATAGAACCATTTGCGTGGCGGGCGCGGATCAGCCTTACGATTACCTTCTGGGTTACCTTGGCACTTACCGCATGTTGATCTCGGACCTGGTTGTTTTAACCATGTGCGAGGAACCGTTGGCAAGCCCGGAAAAGATCGAGAGCATCATCACCGGGATCAAGGATTTAAAACCGGGTATCGAAGTAGTGCCGACGGTGCTCAGGCCCAAACCGGCTGGTGATATTAAGGGCAGGAAGATCGCCTATTTCACCACGGCACAGGGCGAAGTGGTGGAGCACATAGCCGGCTTCATATCGCGCACCTACGATTGCTCGGTGGAGTTTGTCTCCACGGAGCTGGCCGACAGGAAGAAGCTTCGAGCGGACTTGGCGAGCATCCAGCCGGGCGCGGTGGATCTGTTTCTCACCGAGATCAAGGCGGCGGCAATAGACGTGGTCACCGAGGAGGCTGATCGCCTCGACATGGAAGTGGTCTTTTGTGACAACGTTCCCGTCGAGGTGGATGGAAAGGAAAGGCTGGCGTCGCTCGTGGCTGAAATGGCCGGGCAGGCGATCAGGGATTTTAAGGCAGAGCGATCAGATGGATGATTCCAGGGAACATCACGACCTGCAGATCGTCGACAAGGAATACGGAGCTCCCTATTCCAAGGGCCTCATGGCGCAGTCGCTTATGGCAACAGGACTGGAGCCGGAACGCTCCTATCACATAGCCCGGGAGATCGAGCAGCATCTGATTGCCAGCGGCGAGTCGAGTATCTCGCTCGCGCGGCTGCAGAACATTGCACAGCAGGTGCTGGGCGAGGAAGAGGGACAAACTTTTACCGAGCGCTACCGCCGCTGGCGACTGCTCGGAGAGCTGGACAAGCCGATCATTATTCTGATCGGCGGGGCCACCGGGGTCGGCAAGAGCACGCTGGCCACACAGATCGCGCACCGGCTTGGAATCACGCGCCTGACCGCATCGGATTTGATACGCCAGGTCATGCGGGCGTTTTTCTCGGCCGACCTTATGCCCGCGATCCACTATTCATCGTTCGAGGCGGGCCAGATGGTCAAGGCGGCCGAGGTCAAGGGCGCCGATCGCGATATCACCGGCTTTGTGGAGCAGGTCGAGAAAGTCTGTGTCGGCGTGAATGCCATCATCGAGCGGGCAATCACAGAAGGCACGCCGATGATCGTCGAGGGCGCTCACCTGGTGCCGGGATTCCTCAAGGAGGATCTGTGGAAGGACGCTCTTGTCATCCAGATGGTGCTTATAGTCGAGGACGTCGAGCGCCACCAGGGCCACTTTTATGTACGCGACCAGGAGACCGGTGGAGTCAGGTCGCTGGAAAAGTACGTCAAGAATCTGGATAAGATCAGGCGGGTACAGGACTATCTGGTACAGGCGGCCAGGAAGTCCAAGGTGCCGGTCATTGACAACCAGAATATTGATGACGCAGTTAAAACGGTCATGGGTATCGTCCTGGAGACCGTGGACAAATACCAGAAATCTTCAAACCTGGAAATAGAGGTGAATTGAT
>JBBAAB010000041.1:0-9083 GCA_041658445.1 Thermoleophilia bacterium | reverse complement strand
CTCCCTCTTTTTGCCACTGGCTCACGGCCAGTGCGATATCCACTCATATGTCTCAACCGGCCGCGTGCTTGTCGAAAACAACATTATTGCCGCTGCCGGACTTGATAAAGCAGTCGAGGTTGCTCGTATGCCCGTCAAGCTCTCCACAGCCGCAATAACACGGGATGTATTTCAGGACATCCTGGTTATCGACCGCGAACTGGTAGGCCTCAGCCGTGCCCTTGGGTGCTGTCGAGCCATAGGCGTAATCAGGCAATTTTATTCCGCTGCTGGCGATCGTAGAATCACCATTGCCCTTCTTCATGCCTATGATTACGCCGGTGGTTGCGCCGCCGATGACTATCAGGACCGCCGCCACTATCAGGCCGATCTGCAGACCCGTGATGCCTCCCCTGGCGGAGGCTGCTTTATTTCCACCCCTCCCGCCCGAAGACCTGCTTTTATTTTTCTTTCCCTGTGCCAATTTCACCACCTTTCAATTAGCGTCTCAAACTTTCGATGTTTATTGTTCGTGTTCCCGGCTGTTCTGTTCCGCTGCCGTAGCGCGGATATCATCATGATTTATACAACAATACGGGCTGCTTACATCACAGGGCGCCGATTCGACCTCCAGGGTAGAATGGACGATACCGAAATCCCTCGCCAGCATAACCTTGAGATCCTGCAAAATCCTGCTGCTCTCGCTGACCTTGACGTCATCCACCAGCACGTGACAGCTCAGCGCGTAGAGCTCAGATCCGATGGTCCACACGTGGATGTCGTGGATGTCGCGAACCCCGTCCTCCTGTATTAGCTCCTTGACCAGCCGGTCGACATCGACGGCGCGTGGCGATTCTTCAAGAAATATCTCCAGCGTTTCGCGGATGATCTGCCAGGCGCCCCAGAGGAGCGCCAGCCCCAGACCCACGCTGATCAGCGGGTCAACGGCATACCAGCCTGTTGCCAGGATGACAATGCCGGCGACGACCACCGCTGCTGAAGCGGCGGCGTCACCCAGAAGATGCAGGATGGCGCTGCGTATGTTGATATCATTCGAAAACCTGTTTCTCAGGACTCCGATTATTCCCAGATTAGCACAAAGTGCCAGCGTGGCAGCAATCATTACGATGGCCCCGCCGACCGGCTGAGGATCCAGAAAGCGCTGGTATGCCTCGTAAAAGATCCACAGGGTGACCGCTACCATGGCCAGCGAGTTGATCAGCGCCGTGAGGATACCGGTGCGATGGAAGCCGAAAGTCTTCGCTGCCGTCGGCGGCTTCCTGGCCTGCTCGATGGCGAACCAGGTAATGCCCAGCGCGGCCATATCGGTAAAGTTGTGGATGGCGTCGCTCAGGAGTCCCAGGCTGCCCGCCACGATACCGGCAACGACCTCGGCCATCACGATCAGCAGATTGAGTGCGATGCCGACGGCCAGTCCGCGTTTGATGCTGCCCGTGGTGGCCCCCGTCCCGCCGGTTGCTCCATGATCGTGGCCGCCAAGGCCGTGTGAGTGGGAGTGCGTCGAGCTCATTCTTCCCTGGCCTCCCCGAGCGCTTCCCAGCCTTCCCTGATGACCAGCGGCAGCATTGCCAGGGCGGCCAGTGGATCGGCCCAGCCCCATCCGAAGGCGGCATTAAGTCCGAGGCCGGCGAGCAGAACCAGTGAAAGGTATGAACATACCCAGGTTTCCATGGCATCCGCCGCCAGCGCCTGGCTTTTAAGCCCCCGCGCTGTTCGCTGTTTGAGGAAGGCCAATACCGGCATGATAACCAGCGAGGCTGCGGCAAGGATGATTCCGACCGTGCTTTCTTCGGCGCTGCCACCCGTCAGAAGCTTATAACCGGCTTCGATCGCTATATAGGCGGAGAGCGCGAAAAATGTCAGGCCGATGATCAGCAGCGCCCGGCGTTCCAGGGAGGAATGATCATCTTCGGAAATGGCGTCGCCGATTTGAGACTCCCGCCTGAGTCTCCATAACAGGGTCGTCCCGGCGGCGATCTCAATGACGCTGTCGAGCCCAAACCCCACGAGAGCGACACTGCCTGCAAGAATGCCCGCTCCGACCGCGACCAGTGCTTCGAGGGTGTTGTAACCGATAGTGAAATACTCAAGCGCCACGCCTCTGGCCAGTAGGGCGGAGCGGCTGCGGTCTGGCATTGTCGTGTCCGGGGTGGTATTCATAAGGTCATTCAGGGACATCGACATGCCCGATATGGCTGACTCCCTGCTTGAACAGCTTCTCCACGTGGTCATCGTCCAGCGAGTACCAGGCTATGCGCCCCTCCTTGCGGAATTTCACCAGGTCGGCCATGCGCAGCACCCGCAACTGGTGGGATATAGCCGATTGCGTCATGTTGAGGGCGGCGGCGATGTCGCAGACACAAAGCTCGTGCTGCGACAAAAGGGAGATGATACGCAGCCGGGTGGGATCGGACATGGCCCGGAAGATCTCCGAAAGCCGGGAGGCTGTTTCCCAGTCGATGGAATCCTCCTCGAGTTGGTCGACGAGCTCGGGATGGATGCACTCCACATCGCATACGTACTCCTCGACCGCCTTGTGCACTCCGGCTGGCCTGCTTTTATGAATAGATGAACGCATACTCATATATTAGTTCGACGGATGCCCGGGGTCAATCAAATTTCCCGGGATTTGATATCGATGTTCTGGTTCCCGCGCAATACCTCGAGGGGTTTCTGCGGAAGCTGCTTTCTGTTTTGGAATAAAAAAAGGCCCGGCGAACCGGACCCTTTTTGAGTTTCATTCAGTAGCCGGCGACTAGTAAGTAACAGTCACCGACCGGACGCCCCATTCGTATGCTTCGCCACAAGGCAGCCAGACATCTATGCGGTTGCCGTTGATGGCGCCGCCCGTATCCGCGGCGATGGCGTCTCCGTAGCCTGACACATGAACACGGCTCCCCAGCGGGATCACGCTCGGGTCGACGGCGATAATGCCTCTGCCGACCGGCATGCCAGTGGCTGTGGTGCCACCCAGGCAATAGGCGGTGGCGGTGAAGTTGCCGCTTCCACCTGACGGGGGAGCGTAAGGGCCGTCACCGGAGCCTCCGCCTGACGGTGCGGACTGCGACTGCATCTGGCTCATGCGCGCCTCGATACTTGCGGCCTGTGTTTGAAGCTGGTTCAGCTGGCCGTCGTTCGCCAGTTTTTCGTTTTGAAGCGAATCGACCACGCTCTGCTGGTTGGCGTGGGCCGAAACAAGGTTGGTCTGGGCCGTGTTGAGCTGGTCCACAAGGCCCGCCAGTTCAGCCTGTTTTCCCGCCAGGCTGGCGATCTTCTCTTCCTCAGCCTTCTTGGCTTCCTTTACGGACTCGACGATATTGCGGTCTTCGTCAGCGATCGTGTTCATCATATCGACGCGGTTGAGAAAATCAGAAAAGTCCCCGGCGCCCATGACCACTTCCAGGTAGCCGACGTCGTTGCTCTTGTACGTTCCCCGCAGTCGTTTCTCCAGGATCGACTGACGTTCGTTCAGCTGGGCCTGGACTTCCGCAAGGCGTTTCTGCTCCTCTACGATAGACTTCTGAATCTCGGTCTGCCGCTGGTTTGTCGAGACGATTTCCGTGCTGTAGCGGTTGACTTCGCTGTCTACCGCAACCAGGTTCATCAGGGCCTGCTGGTAGTTTGCGTCCAGCTCCTGTGACCTGGCTTCGAGGTCGCCGATCTGTTGGCTGGTCGAACCCAGCTCATCGCCAGGAGAAGCCAAAGCGGAAGATATTATAAGGAGTGGTAAGAGAAGAGTGGGAAGAAAAAAGATTAGTTTTGGCAGAAAGAATTTTTTTGGTTTGCCAGTTTGTCTTAGAAAGTCAAATAGGATAACTTTCCTCCCGTATTTGTTTATAGTACACTCACTGATTTGGCCTCATCCCCACCAGCTGGCCAAAAAAGCCCACAAAAAAGGGCCGCGATTCCAGAAAATCTCGCAAATTCCGCTATTTTCCCCACTTGAACTGTTCACCGGGCTCTGGAGCCGGGCCGAAGTGGGACTATAGCATCACCTGAATGCCTATGCAAGCCCCTTTGTGATGATTGTATCGATCTCTTTTTACAGCCAACATGAAACTCGTCCGGGAATCTCGCAAAGTGCAGGAGAAGGTTGGCTTATCCATAAGTAAAAGGGGAAAGCATCGGTTGGTAGAACTTTTTTCCTAATGGACTGGAAACTGCTCATCACGAGTTTCATAACCCTGGTCGTCATTATCGACCCGGTTGGCAACGCGCCGGTTTTTCTGGCGCTTACCGCGGATGTGAGCCCCGCAAGGCGGCAGCGTTTCGCTCTTCAGGCAGTTCTGGCCGCCGCGGTGGTAATCTTCATCTTTGCCCTGTTCGGGCGTTATTTACTCGACTACCTGGGAATCTCCGTTGAGAGCCTCACGATAGCGGGCGGGGTACTGCTTGGCATCGTGGCGCTGGACATGATGAAGGGAAAGCTGGATTCCGACCAGACTGTGCATCGTGGCGCCAACGCAGCCCTGGTACCCCTGGGGACACCTCTCCTGGCCGGGCCGGGTGCGGTAGTGGCGGCGATGCTGCTCATGAGCCGCTCCGATGCGGCTGCGGACAAGGCGATGGTCGCGGGTGGAATCCTGATGGCGCTGCTGGTGGTATGGATCGCCCTGATACTGGCCGCCCGGTTGGTAAGGCTGCTCGGTGACACCGGCGTGGACCTGCTCACCAGGGTTATGGGGATTCTACTGGCGGCGATCGCGGTGGAGTTCATCCACCAGGCGGTCGTCAGCTGGGCGAACACCGGCTGAGCTCCGGCTCGGCCTCTTTTACGGCCCTCTTCCCGGAAGCAGGGTTCTGCTGCCGGTGTTACCTCGTCAGTAAGACCCCCCCGACACAAATGTGAAAGATATCCTGCTACCCCCTTCCGGTTAGAATTCACGTTGAGGGGGGATAATTTTTTTGAACCGGATATCGACTTCCGGTTTTAATATTCGAGAGAAACGGAGCGCAATTTATGAAGGGTGTTGAGATCAAACCTGATATCTATTGGGTCGGAGCCATCGACTGGCCGATTCGTGACTTCCATGGATACGTAATTCCCAAAGGCACAACCTACAACAATTACCTGATCGTCGATGACGAAGTCACACTGATTGATACGGTCAAATATGACTTCGCGGAAATCTCGATTAAAAATGTCGCCGGTGTTATCGACCCCTCGAAAATCAAAAATATCGTCATCAACCATGTGGAAAACGATCACGTGAGTTCACTCAACAGGTTCATGGCCCTGGCCCCTGACGCACACATATATATAACCGAAAGGGGCAGGCAGGTCATCGAACGGTTTTTTGATCTCTCCGGATGGGATGTGAACGTGGTCAAGACTGGCGATGAGCTGAAGATCGGGAAGCATACGCTGCGGTTCATCGAGACCCCCATGCTCCACTGGCCGGACTCGATGATGACCTACGTGGTGGAGGCCAGGCTCCTGATTTCGCAGGATGCCTTCGGCCAGCATCTGGCGACCAGCGTGAGATTCGATGACGAGTTCGCCACCTGCGGCTCTCGTGCCCACCTGGATGAGGCCGTCATCGACTATTACGCCAACATCCTCATGCCGTTCGGGCCGCTCATCAAGTCGAAGATCAAGGCCATCCAGGATATGGGCATCGAGATAGACATGATCGCCCCGGACCACGGCCTTATCTGGCGGGGAGAGCCCGGGCGGGTGTTGGATATGTATATGGCAATGGCCAACGGCAAGGCGGACCTTTCGGTGTCCATCATTTACGACACCATGTGGAAAAGCACCGAAATCATGACGGAACCGCTGGCGCAGGGCATCAAGGACGAGAAGGTCGACTGCAAGGTCATCAAGCTGAGGAATTCTCCCACGAGCGAAGCGATAACCGAATTCTGGAAATCGCGGGGCTGCCTGGTGGGCTCGCCGACGCTCAACAACGAGGTTTTTCCTTCAGTGGCGCAGTTTATGACTCATCTGCGGGGGCTGCGGCCCAAGGACAGGATCGCCGGAGCTTTTGGCAGCTACGGCTGGGCCGGCGGCGCGGTCAAATGGCTGTACGGTCAGTTCTCCGGGATGAAGCTTGAAGCTGTTGAGGGCGGCCCCGAAGTGAAATACAAGCCGTCGCCTGAGGAAATGCAGCAGTGTTACGAGTATGGCCGTCAGTTCGCGAAACAGGTCCGCGAATATCATAAACAATATGAATAAGGAGAAACTTAAAATGCAGTACAGATGCTCCGTGTGCGGTTATGTGTGTGACGAGGAAAACGAGGACGTGGCTTTTGCCGACCTGCCGGATGACTGGGCGTGCCTGACCTGTGGGGCGCCCAAGGAATCATTCGAGCTGGTTGAATAGACGGAACGAATGGACTCATGCAATAAACCGCCGTAAAAAATACAAGCTAATGGAGGAAAGAAATGGGTGAGAAAGGACCTTTTTGCGGAATTAACAAGCCGCAGGATCAAGCGAACATGACCGAGGCGGAGAAGAAGCACACACCATGGCTGGATTGTCCGGACACGGTGAAAGCCGGTGAGCCTTTCCAGGTAACAATCAAGGTGGGAGAGATTCCCCATCCGATGGAAGTTGGCCACCACATCCAGTGGATCGAAGTATCTTTTGGACAGAACTTCAGCGCGAGGATCGATCTGACGCCGGTGTTCACGAGGCCTGAAGTGACGGTTACCCTGGTCAAGCAGAGCAAGCACAAGACTTCGACGTTGAGGGTAGTCGAGCGCTGCAATCTTCACGGGCAGTGGGAGGCGACGAGGGAAATCACGGTTGGCGACTAGACTGACCCAACGCGATAAAGCTCAGTAACAATAAGGGGGCGGCCTGCGGCCGCCCCCTTATTGTTACTCTGTTTATCTTAAGCCTGGGGCTAGACCGGCTTAGCGCAGTTCGGGCAAAAAACGGCATCCGCCGGCAAGGGCGTTGCGCAGTAAGCGCAGAAATGATGCTCCTCTGCGGCGTCTCCGGCTTCGCCTTCTTCTGTCTTCTCAGGCGCGGGCTCTGGCTCTGCCGGTGCCGGAGGTGTGATTGTTTCAGTCACGGCTGCGGACGGCTCGGTCGGTGCGGGTGGCTCAGGCGCGGGCGGCGCCGGCTGTGCTGGCGGTACCACCGGAGCGGGTTTGGCCGCTGGCCGCGGTGCCTGTGCAGCGGCAGACGCCGGCGGCACGAATTGCCCTGGCCCTGCCTTTGATTTTTTCTTGGGCTTGAGTACAAGGAAGAGTATCAGTCCGATAACCGCGACAATCACGATCAACACCACGATAATTATTAACCACATCGGTATTGGGAAGGTCGACTTGTCAAGGCCTTCGTTGATTTTCGCGGTACAGAGTGAGATCTGGTCGGATACGTATGGAAAGCCCGGGCTGGATTCGGAAACCTGCTTGAACTTGTCCTTGGCGGCGCTGTAGTGGTCTTCCGAGGCCAGGTCCACTCCTTCATGATACGTCTTTGTAAGAGGGCCTTCCGTTGGAGTGACGTTGCTCTCGTTCAGGAACTGCTTTATGACGGTCGTCGGAATCGCAAAGTTGAAGCCCTGGACTTCATCAAATCCGCCGGTTGTGGTGTTCTGCTGAACACTGCCGAAAGTCGTGATGCCGATGACCTCGCCACGGTTGTTGAACAGAGGGCCGCCGCTGTTGCCATGGGTTATGGAGGTATCGGTCTGGAGAACCTCCCAGCCTCCCTGCATTGTCTTGCGGCCACTGATGCTGCCGACGGTGAGTGACGGCTTTATATTTTCCTCTGATTTCTTGATAAGTGGATTGAAGGTCGCGACTCCGGGATAGCCGAGTGCTATCGCCTGCTCGCCGTCCTTGACCGTCGTATCATCCCCGAGTTTGACTGTTGGCAGGTTATTGGCATTGATCTTGAGAACAGCCACATCCTTGCCCGGGACCTGCTCTCCAACCTTGATCAGCTCAGCGGGTGATCCTTTCTGAACTGTGCCCAATCCGGCAATAGCGACACCCATAAGCACCTGGCTTTCAGACGACTGGTTGCTCAATGTCAGGTACTGGGCATAGGCCGTGGCAAGCGCTTCGGACATTTTTTTATTCTGATCTTCGGTAAGCGTGAGGCCCAGCTCGGTTTCGATGCCGGCGATATCAGCTTCGACGAGGTCGCTTAAACCTATCAACGCCATGGACTGTTTCATCTCGGCGTCGGTCATCTTGACGACGTGGGCATTGGTGACCACGTAGCCGTCAGGAGTAATGATAAATCCTGTGCCAGAGGCACCTGTCTGTACCGGCAGGGAACGCGTACCAGCGCCGGGGATAATATAAAGCTTGGGGTTGGTCAAAAGCTCGTTGACGACCGCGCCGAGTATCTGGTCCTCGGATGTGATCTGGCCCGCAAGCACCATGGCAAGGATTTTATCCGTCAACGCCTTTTCGTTGATCGTCAGATTGGTGACGGTCACATCCGCTTTCCAGAGCGTCTCGATGTAGACGGTTCCCGGTTTGTTGTATTCAGCGATCTTTGGCGGATCCAGGGTCTTGGCCTGTTCGGAACCGCAGCCTGTGATCAATATCAGAGAGCTGAAAACAAAAACGACAAAAAATAGTATTGAGCCCCGCGCCCGGTCATACATCCTTGCTCCCTTAATGGTTTTGTAATTGGATTATTATATAGAGATTATACTCTTAGTTAAAGCTGGGAATTACCTTTAAATTACGTTGGATTGTGGAGGCGAAACCCTTTTCCGCGCATCGCAAGAGGCAGCTTTGAAAAACAACCTCCCATGCTTTTCAAAAACCGCTTCTCGAAAAGACTTTTATCTGCAACCCGGCATTTTCAAACCAGGTAAAAACCTGACTTATTCGTCATGATTTTCGGATGCACAGGCGGGGATGGAATAGCATAATCGTGATTTCAGCCGCTGAGCGCCGTGCTGTGACCGCGTGGCCTGCAGACTGTTTTGGAAGTGTACGTTTCGGGATTATTGGATAGAAACAAGCTACTGATCATGCTTAGTCTTCCCGAAAAACTTGTACTGCTGGCCCTGGTCGATGATGAGGGTAAGGTAGGCCGCACGTCGCGCACCCGCGACATAATCTCCTACGGGCTCTCCGGCTCGATTATCATGGAACTGATACT
>JBBAAB010000040.1:0-9095 GCA_041658445.1 Thermoleophilia bacterium | reverse complement strand
CGCCAGCACCTGCGAAGCCTGAAAGCCGGGCTTGCGCGCAAGCTGGGCGCCTCGGTGGCCGAAGTCGGATTCCATGACCTCTGGCAGCGAACACGTGTGATACTTTCCATCTGCTCAAACTCACTTCAGGACCTGGACCATACCCTGGACGAAGCTGTTCGTTACCTCGAATCACGTGACTACCAGATTTCCGGCATCCATCGCGAGATTATCAAGGTGGAGGGAGAGCAATAATGGCCGGTTCGAGGATAAGGCGCGTCAACGAAGCTATCCGTGAAGTCCTGAGCGAGGCGATCGCCCGGGGTCTCAAGGACCCGCGCGTAGGATTCGTCACGGTGACGTCTGTTGATACATCGCCGGATTTGAAGTCAGCCAAGGTCTATGTGAGCGTGCTGGGAGAGGAGCCGGAACGCAAAGAGACGCTCGAGGGACTGGAATGCTCGCACGGTTATCTGCAATCGCTCATAGCCAGACAGCTGAGCCTGAAACGTACACCGCAGCTTATCTTCATTTACGACGAGAGCATCGAGCATGGTCTGAGGATAGAAAAACTGCTGAAGGAAATGGATTTTGAATAAAACAGAGGCGCAAAAAGCGGTAGCCTGCGGGGTGTTGATGGTTGACAAGCCGTCCGGCAAGAGTTCTCACGATATCGTCTATATGGTGCGGAAGATGACCGGCATTAAAAAGGTCGGCCACGGAGGCACCCTGGATCCGTTTGCAACGGGGCTTTTGCTGATGCTGGTGGGCAAGGCCACGAGGCTCTTTGATTTTCTGGCTCCGCTGATAAAGGAGTACCGCGTGACGGCTCAATTCGGATCTGTGTCGTCCACCGGAGATATAGATGGCGAGATCAGAGTGGTCGGGTGTAGTGTCGATGAAGATTCGCTCCGGCGGATATTGCCCGGCTTCAAGGGAAAGATCCAGCAGAAGGTGCCGGCATATTCCGCCGTGAAGGTCGATGGCGTCGCCCTCTACAAGAAAGCCCGCGCCGGTATCACGGTTGAGTCACCCGTGCGCGAGGTGGAGATTATCAGTCTGGAGCTTGTTTCCTTCGATAGCGGCTCTCAGCAGGCGGTTCTGGATGTCGTCTGCTCCAAGGGGACATATATCAGGCAGCTCTGTGAGGACATGGGCGAGGTGCTGGAAACAGGCGCTTATGCAGCCGCATTGCGTCGTAACGCAGTCGGTGAGATGCGCATTGAACAGGCGTCAAGCGTTCGTGAACTCGAAGAAATGCCGAGAGAATCGCTCCTCTCATCCGTCAACACGTCTTTTATTTCCTGTTTAGGTGCGCTATATTTCCTTCCCGTGAGAGAACTGGATGAAAAGGAAGCCAGGGCAGTCACCTGTGGGCGGCCGATAGATGGCGAGTATGTGTCGCCAGTGCGTCTGGCCCGTGATGGCCGCCTTTTGGCGATATACGGCCCTGATGGCGATGCGGGGATAATTCGCCCATTGGTGGTGCTGGCGTGAAACAGGTCGATACCGCGTGAGGGTTTATCGCGACATCAGGGAAGTGCCGGCGGGAAAGAGGGCAGTAGCCATCGGCTCTTTCGATGGCGTGCATATCGGCCATCAGCGCATCATCGGTGACGCGGTAAGCGCGGCCAGGGAGGAAGGCATCACCAGCATGGTGATCACCTTTCATCCTCATCCGCTGTCCGTGATCGCACCCGACAAGTGTCCGCCCATCCTCACGCCCCTGAACGTGAAGACAGACCTGATAGGCAACCTGGGCGTGGACGAAATGCTTATCATCCCTTTCACCGACGAGTTCTCACAGCTCTCTCCCGCCGTATTTTGCGAGATGCTTTTTTCCTCGACGCTGGGCGCCACACGGGTGATCGTCGGCGACAACTTTCGCTTTGGGCATAAGGCAGGCGGGGACATCAAGTTTCTAAAGGAGTATGGCAACAGCGTCGGTATGACGGTGATTGTCGAGCCGCTGGTAACGGCGGGAAACGAACCTATCTCGTCCACAAGGATCCGCAACCTGCTCATTGAGGGGAAACTGGGAGAGGTGCGCGAAATACTGAGTCGTCCGCCCTCCACTCACGGCAAGGTTGTCCACGGAGACAAACGGGGCCGCACGCTGGGCGTTCGCACGGCGAACATTGAAGCCTTTATAGATTGCATCTTTCCCGGAAGGGGCGTCTACCTGGCCGACCTTTACGTCGGCCGGGATCCCTACGCCGGTCTGGTCAATATAGGGCACAACCCAACCTTTTGCTCAACCGATGAGAACAGCGCGCAAAAGATGCGGATCGAAGCACACATCCTCGATTTTGATCGCAACCTCTACGGTCTCGACGTACGCGTGGATTTCCTCGAACGTTTGCGCGATGAGAAGAAGTTTGACAATCCTGACGAGCTGGTGTCCCAGATCATGGAGGACATCGCCGCGGCCAGGAAATTCAAGGACTTTGCGGTAAGGAAGAAGCAGGGCAGGAAGCCTCTCTAGGCCACGTGCCTTTCCTCTTGTTTGAAGCCGGGCTTCACCGGCAGGGTGACTGTGAAGATGGAGCCGTTCCCCGGTTCGGATTCGACCGTGATCTCGCCACCGTGGTCGCTGACGATCCTCTGTGATACCGACAGTCCCAGGCCGGTCCCCTCGCCGACACGCTTGGTCGTGAAGAAGGGATCGAAGACGCGGGAGGCGGCCTGCTTGTCCATGCCAACGCCGGTATCCGCAAAGGCTATCTCCATCATCATCAAATGACCCTCCGGAAGCGTGACGTAAGACAGTACGCGGGGATTTCCAACTTTGCTGGACCGGTCATGATAAAACCGCTCCAGGCGCCTCCACCCGAATTACCCACCCGTAGCCTCCGCCAGTTGATTTGCCGGTTCTCAATAATCGGCAAAAGCACGCTATTATTTAGTGCTCAACCACAACAGTTAGCGGGATCCCTGGCTGTTAGCCTTTTGTTTATCACTATGATAAGCTCTGACAGTGCGCTTGGATCCCCACATCTTAGGTAAAGTTCAAGAGGAGGTGAATATTGGTACTTAGCAAGGAAGATAAAGAGTCGGTTATGGGCAAGTTCAGCAGCCACGAGGGCGATACGGGTTCTCCGGAAGTGCAGGTAGCGCTGCTGACCGAGAAAATCAATTACCTGACCGAGCATTTGAAGACCCATAAGAAGGATCATCACTCTCGGCGGGGGTTGTTGAAGATGGTGGGGAAGAGGCGGCGGCTGCTTACCTACCTGCAGGACAAGAACGTGAATCGTTACCGTACGCTGGTGAAGGACCTGGGACTCAGGAAGTAGGTAGGCTGGTCGCATCTCTGCATTAATCCCTTTTTTGCCCTAAGCGTATGTAACGCTGCCGCAATTGGGATCTTTGTTGCTCTGGGCCTGAGGCTGAGAGTCCGCAAAATTATCACCCGAAGCGTAGTGAAGAATCTCAGATGATTCTTCGACTTCGTTTCAGAATGATAGGTGATATTCGCGGATTTTGAGCCTTGAGCCTAGAGCCGGTCGCGGGAGTATGGTTGCTCGCGGCCTTTTTTTATTGACGGGACGCAATGGTGCGTCCACATCCGAGGAGAAGAATCTCTTGATTTCAGAGAAGACTGTTGTAACTAAGACTATAGAGCTTGGTGGGAAGACGATCACACTGGAGACCGGACGCGTGGCCAAACAGGCTAACGGGGCCGTGATCGTCAGATGTGGTGACACTATGGTGCTCGTGACGGCCACCGGCCGCACGGAACCCAAGGAAGGAATCGATTTCTTCCCGCTCACCGTAGATATCGAGGAACGCATGTATGCCGCGGGTAAAATCCCGGGCGGGTTCATCAAGCGGGAGGCCAGGCCCAGCGAGAAGTCCATTCTCACCGCCCGGCTTATCGACCGCCCCGTGCGGCCCCGTTTCCCCAAGGGATTTTCCAACGAAACACAGATCATCGCCACCATCCTTTCCACCGACCAGGAGAACGCCTATGACGTACTGGCGTTGCTCGGCGCTTCGGCGGCGCTATCCATCTCGGAGATTCCCTTTCAGGGACCGATCGCCGCGGTGCGCGTGGGCAGGATCGCCGGCGAACTGGTGCTGAATCCGACCTGGCAGCAGATGCAGGAGCCGGAGTGCGACCTTGACATGATCGTGGCCGGCACCGCCGAATCGATTTTGATGATCGAGGCGGGCGGCACCGAGATCAGCGAAGATGTGGCCATGGAGGCCGTGCGTTTCTCCCAGGAGCCGATCCGCCAGCTCTGCCAGCTGCAGGAAGAGCTGCGTGAGGTTGCCGGCAAGACCAAGTGGCCCTTCGTGGAGCCCGAGGTCGACAAGGAGCTCTACTCCAAGATTGAATCCATCTGCCGGGCCGGTCTTGAAGAGGCCAACCGGATTACCAACAAGCAGGAACGTTCCGACCGCATCGAGCAGATCCGCAGCTCCGTCAAGACCGAGCTGATCAAGGAGGATTCGCCGGAGGACTTCGCCCGCGAGGTGGGCTCCATAACCAAGGCTATCGAGAAGGACGTCGTCCGGCGCACGATCGCGGTGGACAAGCTCCGCCCCGACGGGCGTGGCGTTGAGGAGGTCCGCGAGATCACCAGTGAGGTCGGGGTAGCCCCCCGTACCCACGGTTCGGCCCTGTTCACCCGCGGTCAGACCCAGGCCATGACGCTGCTTACCCTGGGCGCTGTCGGAGATTACCAGCGCATCGACGGCCTGGGCCTCGAGGACAGCAAGCGTTACATCCATCATTACAACTTCCCGCCGTTCTCGGTGGGTGAGACCGGCTTCATGCGCGGCCCCAAACGCCGCGACATCGGTCACGGGGCGCTGGCGGAGAAAGCGCTTCGGCCCATGATTCCGGACGAGCACGAATTCCCTTACACGATACGACTGGTGAGCGAGATCATGGAGAGCAACGGCTCTTCGTCGATGGCGAGCACCTGTGGTTCTTCGCTGTCGCTCATGGACGCGGGCGTTCCTATCAAGGGCGCAATCGGTGGCGTCGCCTGTGGCCTGGTCGTGCGCTCGAGTTGCCGCGCCTGTGGTCACGAGGGTGTCTTCCTGCGCCAGTGCGAGAAGTGCGGTTCTTCCGATGTGGATGCCAACTACGTCATCCTCACCGACATCGCCGGCATCGAGGATCACCTCGGTGACATGGACTTCAAGGTGGCGGGCAGCAAGGACGGCATCACCGCCATCCAGATGGACCTGAAAATCAAGGAAGGCATCACGCCGGAAGTGCTGGCGGAGGCGCTGGAGCAATCCAAACGCGGCAGGCTGCACGTGCTCGGTAAAATGATGGAGACGCTGCCCGACTCTCGCAGCGAGCTTTCCGAGTACGCCCCGCGCATCTTCACCATCCAGATCAATCCTGACAAGATCGGCGCGCTGATCGGCAAGGGCGGCGAGACCATCCGCGGCCTGGTCGATGAGTTCGACTGCTCCATCGACGTCGAGGAAGACGGCACCGTCTTTATCTGCGCCCGTGATGGCTCCAGTGGCGAGGATGTCGTCCAGCGGGTCAATGAGCTGACCAAGGATGTTGAAGCCGGCGACGTTTTCGTCGGCAAGGTCGTAAAGACCACCGATTTCGGGGCCTTTGTCGAGCTGAAGCGCGGCACCGACGGTCTCGTTCACATCTCCAACCTGGCGGAGGGCCGCGTCAACAAGGTCGAAGACGTAGTCAATCGCGGCCAGATGGTACAGGTCGAGGTGATCGAGGTAAAAGAGGACCGTGGCAAGCAGCGGATCGGCCTGAGGGTGGTTGACCTAAATCCAAAACTATGAGCTGACACAGCTTGAAGCGGGCGGACGGGTTGTAAGCGAAAAGCTGCCGTCCGTCCGCTCGATTTCCCTGGGCCTCTGGATCGGCGCCGGGTCCCGCTATGAGGAACCGGACGAGAGCGGCATCAGCCATTTCATCGAGCATCTGCTCTTCAAGGGCGGCAAGCGTTTCAACGCTATTGACATAGCGCAGATATTTGATTCATTCGGCGGTGAGCTCAACGCGGCGACGGCCCGGGAATATACCGTGGTTCACGCCCGCTTCCTCGACGAGCACCTCGAGGATGCTATCGAAGTTATGGCGGACATGGTGATCCATCCCTCCTTTGCGGACATCGACCTGGAGCGCGAAGTGGTGGTCGAGGAGATCGCCATGTACGAGGATTCACCCGGCGAGCTGATCGCCGATTACCTTACCCAGTCGATTTTCGGCGCTCATCCACTGGGAAAGAGCGTGCTGGGGACGACCCAGATCATCGGTTCTGTCAGCCCGGCTGACATCCGCGGCTATCACTCCGGCCACTATACTCTTCCCAACATGGTCGTGGCAGCGGCAGGCAACATCGAGCAGGACCGGCTGGTCGAGCTGGCCAAAAAGCATCTTGCCGGCGGCAACGGCGCCCAGCCTCACGCGGCTTCAAAGCCCGCGCCGGACGTTCCCGTGCAGGCCGCCCGGGACGCCTGTTTCTATGAAAAGGACACCCAGCAGTATCATGTCTGTTTCGGCGGACTCGGGATACCGCGCCATTCGGAGCAGCGCTTCGCGCTCTCCATCCTCGACAGCATTCTGGGAGGCACGGCGAGCTCGAGGCTCTTTCAGGAGGTGCGCGACAAGCGGGGCCTCGCTTACTCGGTATATTCCTATACCTCTTCATATTCAGACACGGGACTGGTAGGCATTTATTTCGGATGCCGTGGCGATAGTGTAGCCGAGGTGACGAGGATCATCGCCGGGCAGATCGAATCCCTCGCCGATGAAGGCGTGCGCGAAGATGAGTTTCTCAGGGCCAAGGAGAGCGCCAAGGGACGGGTTGTGCTGGGCATGGAGACCACCCACAGTCGCATGAGCCGGTTGGGGAAACTGTCCGTTACGGACACCGAGATTCTTGGCCTGGATGAGATAATAGCCAGGATAGACGCGGTCACAACCGACGATGTCAGTGAGCTGGTGCGTAACTACTATCGTCTCACCAACCTGGCAGCCGTGGCCATCGGCCCGGACGCGGGAGTGCTGGAGAAGGCACTCGGGATCCTCGGTGGCGAGCGCCTGATGATGGTGAAGGAGAGCTAGTTGTTGATGATCGGTTCAGACACGAAGACGCTGGACGCGATCGCGGCGAAGGTAGCGGCCGGCAAGAGGTTGAGCCGTGAAGACGGCCTGGCGCTGCTTGAGTCCGGCGACCTCCTGTGGGTCGGGGCGATGGCGGATCAGGCGCGGCGGCGCTCGGTCGGCGAAGATGTCTATTTCATCAACAACCGCCATATCAACCACACAAATGTTTGCGGAAACCGTTGCAAGTTCTGCGCTTTCAGCGCTGACGAGGGCGCCGATGACGCCTACACGATGACTCTCGAAGAGGTGCTCGACCGGGCGCGGGATTCCCTGGCCGACGGCATCAGTGAGCTGCATATCGTCGGCGGCGAGCATCCCTCCCTCCCCTATGAATATTATCTGGACATGATCCGTTCACTGCATGAGCTCGACCCGAATGTGCACCTGCAGGCCTTTACGGCCAGCGAGATCGCCTTCTTCGCCAGGCGCACGAAGCGCAGCGAAGAGGAGGTGCTGACGGAGCTCAAGGAGGTCGGGCTGGGCAGCATGCCCGGCGGTGGCGCCGAGATTTTCGCGGAGCGCGTGCGGGGAATCATCTGCGACAAGAAGATTTCAGGCGAGAAGTGGCTCGAAGTCATGCGCACGGCCCACAATGTGGGAATTAAGTCAAATGCCACCATGCTTTACGGCCATGTTGAAACGCTGGAAGAGCGCATCGATCACCTCGTGCGCCTGCGCGAGCTGCAGGACGAGACGGGCGGGTTTGGCAGTTTTATCCCGCTGGCATTTCACCCGGCCAACACCGATCTCGAGGAGCTGCCGGGCACGACCGGTTTCGAGGATCTGAAGATGCTGGCGGTCAGCCGCCTGATGCTGGATAACTTCGACAACATCAAGGCTTTCTGGATCATGATCGGCATCAAGCTGGCGCAGATCTCTTTGCACTTCGGGGTCAACGATATAGACGGCACCGTGGTGGAGGAGAAGATCACCCACGCCGCCGGCGCCGAGACCGGGCAGGCGATCGCCAAGGACGAGCTTATCCGGTTGATCCGGGATGCCGGCCGGACGCCGGTGGAACGAGACACGCTATACAATGTCATCCGCCGTTTTGGAGATTGAGGAACGTGAAGTCCGGGCGGCACGAACAGCAGGAACGGGGTGGCTGTCAGGAAAGTGGCAGCGGGTCGACACGGGACGCAGGGCAGCAGGGCGTCATCCGCATCGGCCAGTTTGAATTCTTAAACGGCTACCCACTTTATTACGGGCTGGAAAAGGGCGAAGGCTGGGGCTGCTTTAAGCTTGTGCACGGCGTGCCCACCACGCTCAACCGCCTCCTTCTCGCCGGAGAGCTTGATATCAGTCCCATTTCTTCCATCGAGTACGCAGACAACTTCAGCGATCTCCTGCTCTTCCCCCAGATTTCCATCACTGCAGACGGGGCCGTCGACAGCATCAGGTTGATTACGAAGTGCCCGATCGAAAAGATCGGGTCTGTCGCGCTCACCGGTCAGAGCGCCACGTCGGTGGTGCTGCTTAAGATCCTGCTAAGGCAGATGCACGGTGTCAAGCCGCGATATGCGAGCCTTGATGGAAGCGTCAGCGAGGCGCTTTCCCATCATGATGCGGTTTTGCTCATCGGCGACCAGGCGCTGGACAGCTATTATCATGGTGAATGGGTGATGAGCTACGACCTGGGCAGCGAGTGGAAGGATTTCACCGGCTTGCCCATGGTTTTCGCCCTCTGGGCGGTTCGCAAACCATTTTTCGAGCACAGGGCCGAAGAAACCATCGAGGTGCAGGACCGCCTGCTCTATTCGGTGGAATACTGCCGGGACCACTGGGAAGAGGTGGTAGAGGCGGCGGCGCGCGTCTATCCCTTCGAGCCGGACCTGCTGCGCTCGTACTTTTCAAAACTTCGCTATGACTTTACCGATGATTACCGGCGCGGCCTTGAGGAATTCTACCGGCGCGCCGTCGAGATCGGCGCCACCGCGCAGGTGCCTGAACTGGTGTTTGCCCAAGAGGCGGGATAAGGATGAAAAAAAGAGCGGATATCGGGACGTTA
>JBBAAB010000039.1:0-9125 GCA_041658445.1 Thermoleophilia bacterium | reverse complement strand
GAGTTTATCGCCCACAAGAACGTGGACACCCTCGTAAACGCCTACTCGACTCTGTCGTCGAAGCTCAGGACGCGCTATTCGCTCGTGCTGGCCGGCGACACGAAGGCGGACTGGAAGGACGTCAAAAAAGAGGCCGGGCGCCGCGGCGTCGGCGAGCGCGTGCTTTTCCCGGGATTTATCGAGGATCAGGACCTGCCGGCGCTGTTCTCGTCCGCCGACCTTTTCGTGTTCCCGTCGCTCTATGAGGGCTTCGGCCTGCCGCCGCTGGAAGCCATGGCCTGTGGCACACCGGTGATCTGCTCGAACTCCTCGAGCCTGCCGGAAGTTATAGGCGACGGCGGCCTGCTGGTAGCGCCGCGCCCGGCGGCCCTGGCGGCAGCCATCACCGAGACTCTGGCCAACGACAAACTGAAACAGCGCTTGCGCCGCCGCGGCCGCGAAAGAGCCGCGCTGTTCTCCTGGGAGAAATCAGCTGCCAAGACGCTGGATCTGTATCGGGAGCTGGCGCGCTAGCACCGCCAGCGTCGCCGCATCGCCATCATGACTGACATCCAATCGTGGCACAGCAATCAGGCCAATCTGCCGTTACCGGGGCAATCTACATCACCAATATGCATATCCAATGATTAGTTCCTTGCCTGATGGGAAAAACAGTACATAAACGGGGGAGACTTTTTTACCCGCTAACGTGAATCCGACCGTAACCATCAAGCCAGGGGGAAAAGCATGAAAGACAAACACCTCACAACCAACCAGGGAACACCTGTCTCCGACAACCAGAACTCGCTGACCGTCGGCGAACGCGGCCCGGTGCTGCTGCAGGATGTACACCTGATCGAGAAGCTGGCGCACTTCGACCGCGAGCGCATCCCCGAGCGCGTCGTGCATGCCAACGGCGCCGGCGCTCACGGTTACTTCAAGCCTTACAAGAGCATGTCCGGCCACACCTGCGCCAGCTTCCTGCAGCGCGCCGGTAAAAAAACCCCGGTGTTCGTGCGCTTCTCCACCGTGGTCGGCTCCAGGGGCTCGGCGGACACGCTGCGCGACCCCAGGGGCTTCGCCGTCAAGTTTTATACGGACGAAGGCAACTACGACCTCGTGGGCAACAACCTGCCGGTTTTCTTCATCCGCGACGCCCTCAAGTTCCCCGACATGGTCCACGCTTTCAAGCCGGCCCCGGACACGAACATCCCCAACCCCAACCGCTTTTGGGATTTCCTCTCACTGAGCCTCGAGTCGACTCATATGATTACCTGGCTGTTCTCGGACCGGGGGACGGTCAAGAGCTACCGCACCATGGAGGGCTTCGGCGTCCATACCTACAAATGGGTGAACGCCAAAGGCAAGGCGGTATTCGTCAAGTATCACTGGAAGCCCGTGGCGGGAGTCGAGACGATCGATCGCCATGAGGCCGCGCGCCTGGCCGGGGAAGACGCGGACATCGCCACGAGGGACCTGCGCGAAACTCTCGCCGCCCGCGGGAAAGTGGAGTTTGAGCTGAATGTGCAGATGATGGAGAACGAAGAGGAGCTGGTGCAGAAGTTCGACCCGCTGGATCCCACCAAGACCTGGCCCGAGGACGTGTATCCGCTTATGCCGGTGGGCATGATGACGCTCGACCGCAATCCGGACAATTTCTTCGCCGAGGTGGAGCAGGCCGCGTTCTGCCCGGCCAATATTATAGCCGGCGTGGAGCTGTCGGCCGACAAGCTGCTGCAGGGCCGGGTATTCTCATACGCCGACACGCAGCGCCACCGGCTGGGCCCCAACTACCAGCAGCTGCCGGTCAACCGGCCGCTGGTCGAGGTGAACAACAACCAGCGCGACGGCGCCATGCAGCAGTCGATATACAGGGGGACGGTCAACTACGAGCCGAACTCACTGGCGGGAGGCATGCCGTCCGAAGCGTCGCCGGCCCCGAAGAGCAGCATCCACCTCGATGCGGAAGTGACCCAGCAGAAGATCTCCCTGACCGACGATTTCACCCAGGCCGGAGAGCGCTACCGTACACTGGGAAAGGTAGACCGCGATCACCTCGTGGGCAATATCGTCGACGACCTGGGCAAGGCCGGGAAGAAGATACAGAAACGCATGGTCAAAAACCTGTTGAGTGCCGATGCCACCTTCGGCAAACGCGTGGCGCGGGGGTTGAAGCTGTAGGTGAGGAAACAAGCTTTCGCCGGGGCGAAGTAGCGTTCGGCGGACAGCCGATTCCAGCATAAAGTATCACCGGGACAGGCAACCGATTCCAGAATTAAATAACGCTGCGCGAGCCGGTGTATCGAGCGGCGTTTTTCTAACCTCGGCGCCTCCGCTATAATTAGACGGCTGGCGGTTGACGCATCGCCGCCAGCGCCAGGCGCCACCCTCCAGGCCGACGTAGCTCAGCTGGTAGAGCAGCTCACTCGTAATGAGCAGGTCTGCGGTTCAATTCCGCACGTCGGCTCCACAAAACATCGATAGTGATAAGAAGTTCGTTATCGATGCATGCCAATTCTGTTTTCAGTGCGCGTGGAAGCAGGCAAGTCCGGCCACTATATATCATCCATCAACACCGCCACCTGCTCAGGCTCCGGCAGCTGTCCCCGCAGTTCATCGGGAAGCGCCAAGACCATTCGGTAAGCTGAAACACCAATGGGCTTGTTTGATTCGCGCAGCGCGTACTGGACAATGGTCCGATTCTTGTCCTTGCAAAGGATAATGCCTATAGCCGGGTTTTCACCATCCAGCCTGACCGTATCGTCGAGCACCGCCAGGTAGAATTGCATCTTGCCGACATATTCCGGCAGGAATTTTCCCACCTTGAGCTCCACGGCGACCAGGCATTTAAGCGCACGGTGATACCATCTTCAACCTCGAGCCGGTGCTGGCTGCCGACGAAAGCAAAAACTCCACCCATTTGACGCAGGAACTCCTCAATTCTGGAGATGGCTGCCCGCTCCAGCTCCCGCTCTGAGAAATCGTCGCCAAGCTCCAGGAAATCGAAAGTGTATTCGTCCTTCACCGCCAGTTTTGCCCGATTGCGTACCTTCTCCGGCAGTGTTGTGTCGAAATTGACCTGATTGAGCAGGGTCTTTTCATAGGTCTGGTTCTCTATCTGATGAATGAGAATGTTATGAGTCCATCCAAACTTGCGCGTCATCCGAATATAGAATTCTCGCTGGAGTGGATCCTTGCATTTGATGAATATCGCCACGTTGTGTGACCAGCCAATTTCTCTCGATAATGTCGAGAGTTTTTCATTTCCAGCGTAGGACTCATAGAATTGCTTCATTTTCCAGAGGTTCTGTGAGGAAAAGCCGCGAATTCCCGGGAATTCGGTTCGAAGGTCTTTCGCTAGCTGCTCAACTACGGATTTCCCCCAGGAACCGCCCGTCTGTTTCTCCACGATCATCCGCCCAATATCCCAATACAGCTCAATCAGTTCCCTGTTAACAGTCCTCAAAGCTGCGTATTGGGCAGACCGAATGCGCTCCCTTATATCGCCCAGGAGATTGCCATAGTCGTTAATGGCCGCGTTAGCAGGGGTTCTGTCGTTCATGTCTCCTCCTCGTAGTTGCCTGGTCGCGTCCCGCCTGGGCAGCGACTCTTCAGAGGAGTGGGAAGAAATATGCGGGAGGTGAAATAGTGGGTGACATAACCATAACATGCACGCCGGACGGAAGTATACAGAATGGACGACAGGACCTGTTACGAATTAATAATATGCATAGCGTTTTCGAATAACTCAATGACGACCCACGGTTTGCTGTATTCGGAAACATCGAGGAATTCTAAAACTCATTGAGTCGGTATTCGTTTCTGGGCTACCTGAGCAATGCAGAGTATGAAAGAATACTCGAAGAGGCTTCACTGGAAGCTGCCGTAAAAGCTAAAAGTATTATAGAAACGTGGTATTTCCAACGCCAATGTACCTGGACGATAAAAAAGTTCGCCTGGCTGCTTTTGACTGGCTCTCTTCTCAAGAGCGAATTTACGGTGACGTTCTTCCTCGGAAGATCCTTGAGCAAGGGTTTATTATCGATGGTCAGCGTGTTCCCCTTGTCTCAGCAGAGGGAATCTTCAAGCCCAAAGTGCTTTCAGAGCTTCCTATATCAATTACCACATCGCCAAACAGTACCTACCCAGATCGAATGGAAGGCGATGATCTCATTTCTTATAAATACCGTGGTACTGATCCCATGCATCGCGACAACATTGGTCTACGAAAAGCTATGCAACAGCAGGCGCCGCTGATTTATTTCTTTGGTCTCGAGCCCGGAAAGTATATGGCTCTGCGGCCTGTATTTATAGTAGGAGATCATTTGGCAAACCTGACTTTCACCGTTGCTGTTGATGATGAAGGTAAAATTGATCAGTACTCGCGCGAAGATTCCCGCGATCTCGTTGCAGACGTGCCAGCAGACGTGGGGCGAAGGAAATACATAACTGCAGCGGTAAAGCAGAGGTTTCATCAAAAAAGCTTCAGGATTAAAGTGCTTACGGCATATCATGAGCAATGTGCTCTTTGCAGGCTGAGGCATACCGAGCTGCTTGATGCTGCCCACATCATCCCCGACGGGGAGCCCGGTGGCGAACCAATCGTGACTAATGGCCTAGCCCTCTGCAAGCTCCACCATTCTGCCTTTGACAGTTTCTTCCTCGGAATCCGACCTGATTATATGGTTGAGATCAGAAAGGACATACTGGCTGAGGAAGATGGCCCTATGCTGCAGCATGGGCTAAAAGGGCTTCAGGGTGGCAGGTTGATAATTCCCCGAGCCCAAAATGCACGGCCATCTCCAGACAAACTGGAAATCAGGTATAAGCAGTTTTTGGCTTCATAGTCGTTTGATGCCGCTCTCTTGGGCTCCTAATGAAAAGATTGCGCAGTATTTGGGAGGGCTTAGGCGCACGCGGCTCAGAAACCTAACTGAGCCTGCGCAGGTCTGCGGTTCAATTCCGCACGCCGGCTCCAATGCCTGCGATGGCTGAATCATTTACATATAGTTGTCAACAGTCGCACTCACAACCGCTTCCCTTTGCTACCCTTTTCCCCTGGCGATATGCTTAAGCTTGATTGTCATCCCGCAGCAGGAAATCGTTGCCGCAAGGTAAATATATCTTGTAAATTAGCCATCAAGTGAATAGAATATAGCCATGATTAGGAGAAATACTGAAATAGCTCTCAGGGCATCGCTGGCTGACACCCGTGTGGTCCTGTTAAATGGCGCGCGACAGACCGGCAAGAGTACCCTTGCTCTTCAGATTGTTGAGCAGATGAATGCGACCTACGTTAACCTCGATGACGCAGCAACCCTCGCGTTGGCGACCTCGGACCCCAGAGGGCTCATTCAGGGGATGGATAACAGAATCGTCATCGACGAGGTTCAGAGGGCGCCGGAGCTGTTTCCGGAAATCAAGATGGAAGCCGACGCGAATCCGCAGCCCGGACGCTTTCTTTTGACCGGGTCGGCCAACGTGCTGTTGTTACCGCAGCTTTCAGAATTTCTCACAGGCAGGATCGAGATCATAACGCTGTGGCCGCTTTCTCAGGGCGAAATCGAGGGCAGGCGAGAGAGGTTCGTTGACTTCCTCTTTTCACAGAAGGCCAAGCCGCGAAAAAACGACGCCAGGGTCAGCCGGCTGGACATATCAAAAAGGATACTCTCGGGCGGTTATCCGGAGGCGATCAAGCGCAAAGATGCTGCCCGCAGGCGGGAATGGTATGGCGCGTATATTTCTACTCTGCTGCAACGTGATGTTCGCGACCTGGCTCATATCGACAGGCTGGCCGACATGCCCCGGCTTCTATCGGTGCTGGCCGCCAGAACCGGGAATCTGATGAACATGTCTGAACTGTCGCGCACGACTGGAATCGCTTTCTCGACACTGCGGCGCTACCTCGGACTTCTGGAGGCGACTTTTGTCCTGCAGATAATCCCGGCATGGTCTACCAATCTGTCGAAACGTCTGGTCAAATCGCCTAAAATATTCCTCATCGATGGTGGCCTCACGGCTTACCTCATTGGGCAAACCGATCCACGGACGCTCCAGGAATCAACGCAGTTTGGTCATCTTCTTGAAGCCTTTGTTGTCATGGAACTACGTAAACAGATTGGCTGGAGTGAGACTCACTGCAGTATTTATCACTATCGCAGCTCCAGCGGCCGGGAAGTTGATATCCTGCTGGAAGATCAACAGGGACGTTTGGTTGGGCTTGAAATCAAGGCTTCAGCTAGAGTGGGAAAGAAAGATTTTACCGGGCTGGAATCACTGGCCGAGATAGCGGGTGACAAATTCATAAGAGGTGTGGTGTTGTATACGGGTGATGTCGTATTGCCATTCGGGAGCCGTTTTTCTGCGATGCCCATAAGCGCACTTTGGACCGGTGGATTGGATGAGGGATAATTACAATCCCACCTTAAACATCTTAAAAAAGGGAGAAAGATGAAAAAACTAATCTGGTTGATGGTTATTTGTTCAGTTCTGCCGGCGACGCTGCTGCTTTCCGGCTGCGGAGACAGCCAGGACCAGAGCAAATCCACCTAACGGAGAACAGGCCGCTTCAGCATTGGGCGGCACCTTCACGGGCTCAAAGGAGATCGCCGACCCGCCGCCCAACCAGGTGCACTGCACTCTCAATATAGAAATCGGGGGCTCCCAGAAGGTCTTCGTTATCTGGCAGATGCCTGCCGAGGACTTCGATGGACTCAAGGCCGCGGCGGAAGATCCGGTCACCGACGTCAGCGGCATCGGCGAAAAAGCCTTTGTCACATTTCATCCCGACACCCAGAGATACGACGTGGCGGCGGCGAAAGCGGGCAAGTTCACGGTTGAGGTGACCGGAGATGATGAGGCGCAGGTAAAGCAGGTCGTGAATCTCATCATCTCGCAGTATTAGGCTTCCGTCCCGGCGATAGCCTCCTCGAACACCGCATACGGATGTGCGCCAACGATCCGGTGGCTGCCATTGATAACATAGGTCGGCACTGCCTTGATGCCCAGCTCCGCGGCCTTTGCCAGCTTCCTGCCCAGAACCGCGGTATATTCGCCGCCCGTGATGGCCTTCTCCAGCTCAGTAGCATCAAGGCCGGTATCACTTGCCGCGGCACGCAGGACTTCCCAGCTGCCGATGTCGCGCCCCTCGCCGTACAGTTTGTCGAAGACCGCCCGATGGAATTCATCACCTCTGCCCTGCGCATAGGCATACTCGGTTGCTTCCAGTGCCAGCCGCGAGTTGGGGATGCGCCCGGTGAACACCATTTTCAGCCCGCAGCCCTCGGCCATCTTCCTCAGCCGCATATGGGTATCGTCCACTTCGTTCTGATATTCCGGGGGGAGCTCCATGCCTTCGGGCGGCGTATCGGGGCGAAGCAGATATGGCTGCCACGTTATGACCGCGTCTTTGTGCTCGCGCTTCAACTGGTCGACCGCGACCTGGCCGACGTAGCACCAGGGTCACACGTAATCGGAATAGATGGTCAACTTCAGGGACATCGTTCACCGCATCTTTCGAATATGGCCTTATCCTGCCCCATAATTGTGCCCCATGACTGGCTGGTTGAAACGGCCGCCCGCCAGCTACAGCTCCGGCTCGTCCCTGGGCTCGGCCTGGCCCATCTCGGCTTCCAGTTCCACGCCCAACTTTTGAATCGGCGGCCGCTTGCGCGCCCGGTGCAGGTCGATGACCGGCAGGAAAAACGTGGCTATAAATGCTGCGACGATCACAAAAACGCCCAGCGCATAAACGTGGCCGATGGACCCGGCCAGCGCTTCCTTGAGCGTCTGGATGAACTGTAAATAATACTCCCGCACCTGGGCCTGCTGGGGCGCCGGCACATTCTCTATCAACCCCACCATCCTCTGCTGGCCATCCGCGGACAGAAAGTTCTGCAGGGTGTTGGTGTCGATGCCTGAGATCGCCGCGGCTGGATTCATCCGGTTGATGGTCTGCACGAACGGGTCCGAATCCACATTAACGAGACGGTCAGCCAGCGAGTTGTTCATCAGGCTCCCCATGATCGCCACGCCCACGGTGCTGCCGATGCTGCGGAACAGCTGGATTGTGGCAGTGGCGATGCCAAGCTTGCTGCGGTCGAAGGAGCTCTGTACGACGATGGTGTAGATCGGGAAAGAGACCCCGATGCCTAAGCCCAGGATGACCATGTCGCGCACCAGTGCCAGCTTCGAAGTATCGACCGCCAGCCGGGAGAACAGGTACATGCCGACGACCGCGATCGCCAGGCCGATGATCGAGGACAGTTTGTATTTCCCGGTACGGCTGATCACCTGGCCGACGATGCCACTGGAGATAATGATGCCGACGCTCAGCGGCGCCAGCACCAGCCCGGAATTGGTGGCGGAAAAGCCGACCACGCTCTGGGCGTAAAGCGGTATGAAGACGATAGCCCCGAACATGCCAAACGAGGTCAGGAAAGTGACGATGACCGAGACGTTCAGGCCACGGTTGGCAAACAGGCCCAGCGGTAGCACCGGGTCCTCGGCCCGGCTTTCGATCAGCGCGAAAATCGCCAGCAGCAGCGCCGTCGCGGCAAACAGGCCGATTATTTGGGCGGAACCCCAGGCGTACTGGCTTCCGCCCCAGACGAACGCGAGCAGCAGCGAGATCAGCGCCAGCCCCAGGGTTATCGCTCCCGGGAAATCGATGGAACGCCGGATAGCCGCTGTGCTTATCTTCGGCAGGGCGATGAGCAGCACCGCCAGGGCGAGGATGCCGAAGGGCACGTTGATGTAGAAGATCCAGCGCCAGCTGATGTTGTCGGTGAGCCAGCCGCCGACCAGCGGGCCGGCGACGCTGGCGATGCCGAAGACGCCGCCGATCAGCCCCTGCCAGCGTCCGCGCTCGGCCGGGGTGAACAGGTCGCCGATGATGGCGATCGCATTGACCATAATGGCGCCGCCGCCGATGCCCTGGAAGGCGCGAAAGAGGATCAGCTGGAACATCGAGTGGGACTGGCCGCTCAAGATCGAGCCGGCCATGAAGACGATGATGCCCGCCACGAAAAAGACCCGGCGCCCGTAAATGTCCGACAGCTTGCCGTAGATGGGGATGGTGACCGTCGAAGCCAGCATGTAGGCGGAGAAGACCCAGCTTAAGTGCTCCAGCCCCTGGAACTCCTTCA
>JBBAAB010000038.1:0-9366 GCA_041658445.1 Thermoleophilia bacterium | reverse complement strand
TTTTCTGCTTTTCAACCGAGATGGCGGCGTCCGGCAGGTTTGTACCGATTACAGCCTTTACCGCTTCCGGATCACGGAAGGCGACGCTTGCGTCCAGCTCGATGCTGACGCCGCCCGCACTGCCCGGCTGGGCCTTACCATAGAGGGTAAGTGGTTTGACAACCATCGTCCTTATCTCGCCGGACTCCGTTTCAATGCCGGTGCCGGCCGGTTCGGCCAGCACCCTGAAAGTATGGAGCACGCCCTGTTTGAGGGAAACGAATGGCGGCAGCGAGGCCCGCGACGGATCAGACTGGTCGACCTGCAACTCCAGGACATCGCTTCCATCAAGCGTAACGGAAGCCTTGCTGACCGGTCTGTTGAAGGAAAAGGTCAGTGTTGCCTGCGGTGGTATCTTCTCGCCCGCGGATAGTCTCGAACCGTTGACGTCAATCGTGTCCACGACTACCGGCTCAACGGTTTTGTAAGTCGATACGAACTCGCGGGTGACGCCGATGGCCGAGGCGACCTTGGTCTCGACACGCACCTCCTGGCCGGGCTTGAGTTCCAGTTCACGGGTGATGTCGCCCGTCTCGAGGTTGTATTCCATCAGGAGGGGTTTACCGTCCACGGTCACCAAGACTTTGCCGATCGTGGCCAAGGCTGAGGAGTTTATCATAAGCGGGTCACCTGGGGTGATTTCCGTACTCTCGTTGCCGGGGCTGATCGAGGCGGTAGGTATGGCGAGCCAGGAAGCGATCGCGATGATTACGATTGCCGCTATGGCGATTACTGCTGACTTTCTGATATTGCTCTTTTTCATCTTCCTGGGGGTACTTCCAGACGGGACCCCCCAGCGGTCCCGTCTGAAAACTCATTGCAAGAAGGCTGGGGGGCTATCTTGTGTCAGTCCTCACCTCTACCAGCCTGTCCCTTTCGGGGAGGCCGGGGAGTTATCCTGCTCCGGTTTTACCCGGAGCCCTAAAAGCTTTTCGCGCTCATGACCCAGACCGTTGAGGGTGAAGAGTCGCTTGCTTGCCTTATATGGAAGCAAGGAACGTGCCAACTATCCCATGAAAGACGGTCAGTTTTAAGATAAAGGAAAAAAGCTGCGAATAGCAGGTGAAATCTGGCGGAGATGTTCGAGGTGGACTGTTAGTCTCTAATGATAGTGGGGATATTGTGTCTATATACGGGGTGACCCTGCGGCTTCTGACACCCCGGGTGTGGCATTTCCTACAGGGGAAGCAGGTAAGGAGGGATTATGGATGGATGGAAGTGGGTTTAAGCGGGCCTAAGGGCAAGATTATTCATTTGCCATATAGTGGCGTTGATTCAGCTGAGAGAGCGTCTGGTTTGCCGCCCGATAAAGAAGGTTCGAACCCGGTTACGTCCACCTTATTCGGCCGGATTTATGCTCGTGTCATATGGAGAAATGTTCGTGACCTTTGCGTCTTCGAACGTGATCTTCAGAAGGCCTTCGCCGTTGGATTTTTCGTAGTACCAGATTATTGTGGGATTTTTGGAGGAGCCGGTGCGGTGTGAACGCGGGGGTGTTCCCAGAAGTCCCTCGACTTGGTCCAGGGACATTCCCTTCTCGACCTGCGAGTACTTCTCGTCGCTGACGCCACCGCTGTCGCCACAGCCCGCCGCTGAAAAGACGAGTGTGGTTAGGACAACCGCCGCAGCCAACGTCGTCAACAGGAGAATCAGCATTTGTTTGCGCCCGGCTTTCATTCCTCGCTCTCCGTCAGATGTCCCTTGGTCATTCTTAACATGCGCTGCGCCCTGGAGGCAACCACGCGCGAGTGGGTGACTATGACGATGGTAACGCCTTCTTCGTTGATTTTTCTGAATGTGTCAAGGATATCAGCTTCGGTTTCTTCATCAAGATCGCCGGTTGGCTCGTCGGCGAGTATAAGTTCGGGCTTGTTCATGAGAGTCCGTGCCAGCGCTACGCGGCGCTGCTCGCCACCGGAAAGCTGGCCGGGATAGGAATACATCCTGTCGCCCAGTCCCACGAGATTCAACAGTTCCTCCGGACGCTTCAGATCCGCCTCCGGATTATCCCCGAATGTCGACGGCAGCCTGACATTGTCAATCGCGTTCAGCGTAGGCATGAGGCTGGCGAACTGGAACGTGAAGCCGATCTTCATGTTCCTCATCAACGACATTTCCTTGTCGTTGAGGTTCCAGATATTGATACCGTCAAGAAGAACGCGGCCGGAGTTTGGCTTGGTGAGGCCGCCCATCAGGCTTAGCAGCGTTGTCTTGCCGGATCCGGAGTGGCCTACGATGGAGACCATCTGTCCCATGGGGATTTCCAGGTCGACCGTGTCTACCGCGCGTACCGTGCTTGGCCCCACTTTGTAGGTCTTGCTCAGGTCCTTGAGGACGATCATGTTTTCATTACCTGACACGGTTACCTGTTACTCACTCCCCCTGCCTGATGGCAGCGTATGGCTCCAGCCGGCTGGAGCTGTATGCGGGATAGAGGGAAGCCGCGGCACCAGTGGCGATGGCCAGCAGCAGGGTTATCACTGTCAGTTTCACGAAGGTCAGCAACGGAGGCCAGAGGTATGGTATCCCCAGGCTCGTCGTGATCACGGCCTTGAAAATGAACAGGCCCGCCCCCCCGATGAATATGCCCGCAAGACCGCCGGCCGCTGTCAGGAAGACGGCTTCGGTGAGCATCAGACGGAAGACAAACCGGCGACTGCCGCCCATCGCCCGCAGCAGACCGATCTCCCGTTGGCGCTCGTTGACGATCATTGAGAAGATCGCGGCGATGGTAAGCAGCGACATCACCCAGACGATGGCGTCTATGGCGATGAAGCCGCGAGTGAATCCCGAAAGCCGGTCGGTGACCGAACGGCTGAGTTCGTTGGCGGTGATGATCATGGTTCCGGGCACATTGGTTTTTATCCTCTGCGATAACTGATCGATGTTCGTGCCGGGGGCCATTTTCACGAGGACGGATGAAATCTGGCCGGGTCTGACATCGATTGCCTCTTCTGCCTGGAACGAGGAGTCGGCTGCCATTTGATAGGCGTCGTCTATCCTCATAAAAACGCTTTCATCGGCTCCCATACCCGTGGCGTCCAGAACGCCGGCCACGTTGAAATTCTGGCCGAAAAAGTGCACCTGTTCACCCTTGTTGGCGAGGATGAGCGAGCCGATCACGACCTCGTCCTTTTCCAGTGGACGATTCAGGTTGTCCACAAGCCATGGAGTGATCACAAAGTCGGTATCCGGGTCATAACCGACCAGCTGCGCGCGGCCGGTGCAACAGGGGACCGACAATAACGATTCTATGAAAAGTTGGGCAGATGCCTGCTCGACGCCTGGAGTAGCCTTTACCTGGTCCAGCACCGAGCGGCTCATGTAAAAACTTGTAGGAGCTCCGGTGATCAGGGCCGCCTGTCCGGATTCCTGATAGCCCTCGGGAACAACGAGGAGGTCGGCGCCTAGTCGCTCCATGCCGACTTCGAGGCTGCGGTCGACGCTGCCTATGAGAAGTGTCGCGGAGAAGAGTGTTCCAGACGCCAGCCCGACAATAGCGATGGTAACAAAGCTTCTAAAGGGCTTGCGTCTGAGGTTTTGAGCGGCCAGATAAAGGAGCCCGAGTCTTTTCATTCCAGCTCTTTCGGCTCCTCGGTAGTGGAACTAAAGTTATACATGGGATCGCTATTCAGGATACATATGTCACTTGTGAGAATCAAGGAAATTTATTTGTCCAGGTCGTATTTCTCTATCCGGTAAAGGAGGGTGTGCCGGCTGATACCCAGCAACTGAGCCGCCCTGGTGCGGTTGCCGCCTGTGCGTTCGAGCGCCTGCGCGATGAGCTCCTTCTCGACCTTCCCCAGTGTGATTCCATCGGCGGGCAGCTTTACGGATTCGTTCGCCATAGGTGTCTTTTGGCGGACCTCCACGGGCAGGTCTTCGGGAACAATCACCTCACCTGCACTCAGGATGGCGGCGCGCTCTATCGTGTTTTGCAGCTCACGCACGTTTCCCGGCCAGGAATGTGACTCAAGCAGCCTGATGGTCTCGGCCGAGAGCTTCTTGGCGGGCGCGAAACGCACAAGGAAGTGCTCTGCCAGCAACCTGATGTCGCCGACGCGTTCTCTTAAGGGCGGCATGGTTATGGGGATGACGTTCAGGCGGTAAAAAAGATCTTCGCGGAACTCACCTGTCTTGATCATGGCCCCGAGATCCCGGTTTGTGGCGCCGATAAGACGCACATCGACGCTGGTCGTCTTCGAGCTGCCCAGCCTTTCAAAGCTACGGTTTTCAAGCACCCTGAGCAGTTTCACCTGCACGGTCGGCGAGATGTCACCGATCTCGTCGAGGAAGAGACTGCCGCCGTCCGCCAGCTCGAAACGTCCGGGCCGGGAATCGGCGGCGCCGGTGAAGGCGCCTTTTTCGTAGCCGAAGAGTTCGCTTTCCAGCAGGGTCTCCGGTAACGCCGCGCAGCTCAACTGGATGAACGCCCCCTTGCTGCGGTTGCTCTGCTCGTGGAGCGCCTTGGCGATGAGTTCCTTACCGGTACCGCTATCGCCGTAGATCATGGCCGTGGCATCCGAAGTGGCCACACGGGCTACCGTTAACATTATCTCTTTCATCTGCGGGCTCTCGCCGACGATGCCTGACGTGTCATATTCACGGTCAAGCTCACCGCGCAGGTAGTCCACCTGCTGCTCGAGCTTGCTGACCCTGAGCGCCTTCTCCACCGACAATTTGAGCTCCTCGACATCGAATGGCTTGGTGAGATAATCGGATGCCCCGGCCTTCATGGCCTGGACGGCGCTTTCCACGTTGCCGTGCGCGGTAAGCATGATGACCGGCAGGCCGGGGTGCTCTTTCCTGATCCGGGTAAGGGTCGTAATACCGTCCATGCCGGGCATGCGCTGGTCGAGTATTATCATGTCGGGCAGCGATTCTTCGAAGGACTTCAGGGCTTCTTCGCCCGATGCCGCCTCACGCACATCGTGGCCCGCGCCTCTTAAGGAGCGCCCGACCACGAAGCGCATGTTTTTTTCATCATCAACTATCAGGATGGTGCCAGGCATAAGCCGGATCCTCCGTGGTTATTTAAACGGAACCTTCAGATTCTTTCTCAGCCGGTTCATTCGCCGGGCTGTCCGATTCTTCCTTCCCGGCTTCGGTTGCCGGCCGCGAATGCGCCTGTGGCAGGCTCACGATAAAAGTGCTGCCCTCACCCGGACGGCTGTCGACCTTTATGAAGCCGTTGTGGGCATCCACGATACGGTGCACGATGGAGAGACCCAGACCGCTGCCCTCGGCTCTGGTGGTGTGGAAGGGATCGAAGATGCGCTCCTTCTCCTCCTCCGTGATACCGACACCGGTGTCGGTAAAGGAAATCCTCAAGTAGCCATCGGACGCGGCGGCGTCGATTATAATGTCTCCGCCATCCGGCATCGATTGAATCGCGTTGGAAATGAGGTTGACGAAAATCTGCTTCAACCTGTCTTCGTCCGCGTAGATATCAGGGAGTTCATCGGGGTAGTCCTTTCGCACGACAATCTGCTGCTGCTTGGCGAATTGCCTGGTAAGCAGAATGACCTCATCGATGACATGCCGGGGCTCGATCGTCTCGAACCGCGATTTGGAAGGACGGCCGAAGTCCAGCAGCGCATTGACTACCGAGTCGAGCCGATCGATCTCCTGGATCATAACATGAGTCAACTCCGCGTCCTGGCAACCTTCCTCCATCTCCTGCTCCATCATCTGCACGCTGGCCTTGATAACACCCAGCGGATTGCGCACCTCGTGTGCGACGCCGGCTACCAGCTCGCCGAGGCCGGACAGCTTGTCGGCCCGCAGCAGCTGCTCTGTGAGGTCCTTCACCTCGGTAAGGTCTTCGAGAGTTATGACGATGCCCACCGTCTGGCCCCGGCTGCGATGAGGAGTGACTCTCACCGCTACCGTCACGGGTCTTCCGTTGGATGTAAGTTCCGTCTCCAGGGTCGCGCGGTTCTGCTCCTCCGAGAGAACCAGCTCAGCGGCCCGCAGCAGCTCCCCATGTCCTTCGAAGACTTTTTCCAGTGGGAAGGCGACCATGTCGTCTTCATTGCGCGCCATGATGCGTGCCGCGGCCGGGTTGACCGTGACTACCTGCCTGCGGCGGTCAACTGAGATGACGCCGCTGCTGACGCTCCTTAAGATGCTCTCGGTATATGCCTTCATGTTGCGCAGCGCGGTCTCATGGTTCTCGATCTCCTTGTTGAGTTCCAGGACTTCCTCGTACCGCTGCTGCTGACGGCGTCGCGAGTCAACAACGGCGCCGGTCGTGAAAGCGACAACGTTGTAAAGAATGACTTCAAAGAAGTTCTCCAGAGAGCCGCTTTCGGAAAAGCCTCCCAGAGACATAAAAGCATAGGGAACGAAGAGCGCGGTAATGCTGAGCGATGTCAGCAAGCCGCCCTTGATGCCGAAACGGATCGCGGCATAGATGATGGGAATGTAGTAGAGCCTCGTGAGCGATATATGGAAGGCCTCGTGGGAGAGGAAATTGAGATGGACGGGGCGGTAATGGAAGTAGCTGATGACGGCGACCAGAATCGACACGAAGATGGCATCGCGGATTTTTGCCACCGTTTTTGGTTTTTGATCTATCATCATAACTTTGTCAGCCTTGATGTGCCTTGTCTTTCTTTCGTTCCCAGGACGGCGCAATGCCCAGCTGTTCGCGGTATTTTGCCACCGTGCGCCGGGAGATTTTGATGTCGTTCTGTTTGAGCATCCCGGTCAGTTTCTGGTCTGATAGCGGATGGCTGGAATCTTCCCGGGCGATTATTCCCGCCAGGCGTTTCTTCACCGCATTGGCCGCGAGTCCTTCACCGCTTTTGGTGGCATAGCCGGGGGAGAAGAAATAGCGGAATTCGAAAATCCCGTGAGGCGTGCTCATGTACTTGCCGAGGATCGCCCTGCTTATTGTCGACGGATGGACTTCAAGGCTCGCGGCGATCTTTTCCAGCCCCAGCGGCCGTAGATGCTCCGGCCCTTCGGTGAAGAACTCCGGCTGGGCTTCGGCGATGGCTCGCGCGACCTTAGTGACAGTTGTTCGCCGGTGGTCTATATCACGTATAAAACGCGACGCCTCCCGCAGTTTGTCCTTGATGTAAGCGGTCGTCGCCGGGTCGGCGTCAACCGCCTTTGTGGCCATCTCCTGATACAGGCGACTGAGCTTGAGCGAGGGTACTATCTCACGATTGGCCAGGATGCGAATACGGCCGCGGTCAAGCCGCGTGTAGACATCGGGGATAACCGCCGCCGCGGGCGGGCTCGTATCAAAAAGTGAACCCGGCGAGGGGCAAAGGCTGCGGATGACCTCGACGGCCCGCCTGACTTTCGCGGTCGTGACGCCAAGGGATTTGGCTATCTCGCCAAACGCGTTATGGGCAACCTGTGGCAGGAATTCCCGGACGATGCGGATAGCGGTTTCGCCGGCACCGATCTGCTCGAGCTGTATGGCGAGACATTCCTCGAGGTTTTGGGCGGCGACTCCGGGCGGATCGAACCTCTGCACGATTCTCAGCACATCTTCGATCTCACCGGTCGGTCTGTCGATTGTGGCGGCCAGTTCATCCAGCGGTTCGCGCAGGTAGCCATCCTCATCCAGGCTGCCGATTATCGCCAGCCCCATGTGCCGCCGCTCGTCTGTCAGATTCTCCAGGTGCAGTTGCAGGGTCAGATGCTCTGAAAGAGTTTCGGCGCAGGCGGCCAGTTCTCCGGCGGTCGCGGGATTGACGCCGCCGCCATGATAACTCCGATTCACGCCCAGGTAATCATCCCAAAGTTCCCGCTCCGGAGCCTGGCCGGGTTCAGTCTCAAAGTCGGCTGCTTCCGGTATCTCCAGAGTGGGGTTTTCATCGAGCTCTTTCTGTATGAGCTCCTGGAGCTCAAAGGCTCCGAGGCGCAATATGCTCAGGCTCTGGTATAGCCTCGGGGAGAGCACCAGTTGCTGGCTTACGGTCGGAGCTGTTGTAAGAACGGGTTTAAGTTCCATGAGCGGGAAGTCGGACTATAGCGCCTTTATCTTAAAGTGCCGCAGGTGGCCAGGGGGTTTATCGTTGCGCACTTGTACACATTTTAAAGGTTTGTGTACCTAAGTGTAGCTGTTATCGAAGTTGTTCTCACGGCTTCTTAATTCTGCTTAATGTTTCCGCTGGCATGAAAAAGGAATGGTAACGCGCACAATTTCTAGTAGTAGGCGAGACTTCCGTCGCGTTTTGCGCGGCCAACGGCATAGCGAAAAATCAACAGGCTTATGGGCAGCATGATCACGGAGAAAAGGACCAGCGAGAAGAGTTCACCGCTCACCTGGGAGAAGCCGTAGCCATTCAGCAGCGACAGCCGGATGGCCCGCAGTGAATAAGTGATGGGGAATAAGTATGAGAGTGTCTGCAGGGAGTCCGGCAGGATACTGATGGGATAATAAACGCCGCCAAGCAGGGTCGATGAAGTGGATATCACCCAGGCTATGGGATCACCGCGTTTGAAGATCATGATAAAGCTCGCCGAGATGATGCCAAGGCTACTGAATGCGATCACTGTCAGCAGCAGTGCCACGATCGCCGGCCAAGGGTTGGCGTTGCCGAAATCGACGCCGAAAAAGAGTCCGCCTATGAGGAGGTATACGGCGACCTGAAGCGAGGTGAAGGCGAAGCTCCAGATCGATGAGGAGATCACGATCATGGGCAGCCGTGTCGGCGTCACCAGCATTGCCTCCATGGTGCCGATCATCTGTTCGGCCCTGATATTGGTCGAGAAACTGCCCAGGCCCACGGAGAGAAAACTGGAGAAGGCGATGCCTATCAGCACGAAAGCGAAGTAACCTCCGTCGCCGTAATCGCTGAGACTGGTTTTGACCGCAGGCGCGTCCGAAAATAGTTTGGCGACAAAATAGAACATGACCACCGAAAAGAATATGCTGGCGAACTGAAGCACGAACGAGAAGCGGTAGCTGACCTCCATGAGGAAATCTTTCTTCAGGAATGCCAGCGGTTTTCTCAGCACCTATTCCTCCGCTTCCGTGTCGGTTATGAGCGCGTGAAAATATTCGGCCAGCGATGAATCACCGGTGAGTTCGCGCGTGATACCGCAGGCCACCATCTCGCCTTCGGACATTATTCCCACCCGGTTGCAGACCTGTTCCGCCTCCGCCAGATGGTGGGTCGCGATGAAGACGGTCTTCCCCGCGGCTGCCAGGCCGTTTATTATGAAGTCGTGCAGTTTCCTGGTGGCGACGGGGTCGAGCCCCTTGGTGGGCTCGTCCATGAAAAAGATCTCCGGATCGGCGAGGAGCCCGCGCGCCAGACCCATCCTTTGTTTCATGCCGGTGGAGTATTCCTTGAAACTGCG
>JBBAAB010000037.1:0-9543 GCA_041658445.1 Thermoleophilia bacterium | reverse complement strand
AGTGGTGGTTGCGCTCATAATTGTGTGTGACGTTATGGTATGAGTTCACGGCGGCGATCGCCGCTCTCAGCTTCTCGCCGGGAACATGCACTGCACAGAGAGTGCTCGAGTAGCCCAGTTTGCGGGAATCGAACGACGCCCCCATGCGGCGTATCTCGCCAGAATCCTTGATTGCTTTCAGGCGCTGGATGACCTCGTCCTCGGAGAGGCCGAGCTTTTCGCCTATGGCCGCGTAGGGCCGGGTACATACGGGGAAACCGGCCTGAATATAGGTTATGAGTTTTTTGTCAGTTGCGTCCATATGCGCTTATTTCTTTCTGGCCTTCGGTTCGTACACGCAGTACGGTTCTTCCGCAAGATAGTCTCCGGTCAGCTCAAAGGCGCGCGCCCGGCAGCCACCGCAGAAACGGCGGTACTCGCAGTAGCCGCAGCGACCATGGTAGCCATCGAGATCCCGCATCTGTCTGAACACGGGAGAGTCGCGCCAGACGTCGCCGAAACTCTGCTCCTTTAAGTCGCCGCATTTTACATCAAGGAAGCCGCATATCTGAACCTCGCCGAGGTATGAGATAAAACAAAAGCCCTGACCGCCGAGACAGCCCTTGGCGCGGGCGTCCATACCGAATTCTTCCGGCGTGACCTTAAGGCCCTCTTCGTGAGCGCGCTGTCTGAGTATGCGGTAATAATGGGGCGCGCAGGTCGGTTTGAAATGCAGGGGCACAGCCTCCCTCTGATCATAGACCCAGTTCAATGTCTCTTCGTACTGCTCGGGTGAAAGCTCCTGCGCCGCCAGCTCCTTGCCGCGCCCCGTGGGCACAAGCAGGAAGGGGTGAAAAGCGGCCGCGCCCAGGTCGATGGCAAGCTTGAGGATATCCGGCAGTTCCGCGAGATTGACCCTGGTCACGGTAGTGTTTATCTGAAATTCCAGCCCCGCCTTCTTCGCGTTCTCGATGCCCTTGATGGCTTCATCGAAGGCGCCGGGAACGCGGCGGAAATCATCGTGGGTTTCAGCGCATGCCCCGTCGATGCTGATGCTGATGCGCTCGATACCCGCGTCCTTGAGCTTGCCCGCGTTCTCCTCGTTTAGAAGGGTGCCGCAGGGTGACATCACCATCTTGAGACCCTTTTCGGTGCCATAGCGTGCGATCTCGTAAATGTTGTCTCGCAGCATGGGGTCGCCGCCCGTAAGAATGACGATTGGCTTGCCCACCGCGGCGATCTCGTCGATCACTTCGAAACATTTCTCCGTGGAAAGCTCACCTGGATAGGGCCCCTTGTTGGCAGCGGCGCGGCAATGGCGGCAGGAAAGATTGCAGCGGCGGGTGACTTCCCAGGCTACAAGGCGAGGAGCGGCAGGTCCTTCTCCGGAATGATGGGAACCGCCATGAGGATGTCCCTCAGGCTTGCCGGCATCACCTGATCCCGGATGCCCCATCGGGCGCCCTCCTGGAAAATCACCTGGATGATCGCCATTCCCCTTGTCCACCTTCTCAGCCAATCTCCTCGTCGGTGAGATAGCAGGCGGGGTCGGGAGCCCAGGGATCGCCATATACCAGATCGGCGCGAACGCGCAGGGCACCGCCGCAGGCGTCGAACCATTTGCAGGTGGCGCAGCGTCCGTGAATCTTGCTGCGGCGATCCTTCAGTCCGGCCATAAGGGGATCGGAGGTGTCCATCCAGATTTCGCTGAACGGCCGCTCGCGGACATTTCCGAAGCTGTAGTGCATCCAGAACTGGTCCGCGTGGACGTTGCCCATAAAATCTATGTCTCCGAAACCGACGCCCGAGCTATACATGCCCCCACCGTTCCACTTAAGCAGCTTTAGTACCTCTGCCGCCCGTTCCGGAGATTCTTCTAGAAGTTTCATGTAAAGATAGATACCGTCCACATGGTTGTCCACGGTGAGGATGTCCTTCTCAAGGCCGCGGTCATGCAGGTCCTTCGTGCGCTCGAGGATTATATCCAGCGCGTCGCGGCTCTCCTCGTGGGTCAGATCATCGCTCTCTTTGCCGCGGCCGGAATAGACCAGGTGATAAAAACAGGCGCGGTCTATCCCTTCCGCCTCGATAAAATCAAAGATGTTGTGCAGGTCCCTGTAATTGTGCCGTGTCAGCGTCAGGCGCAGTCCCACGCGCTGCTCCACCGCCTTGCAGTTGCGAAAGCCCTCCATGGACTTCGCAAAAGCGCCTTTATGTCCGCGGAAAGCGTCGTTGATCTCGCCGATGCCGTCGAGGCTGATGCCGACATATGTGAAGCCCAGGTCCTTGATGCGCTGGGCCACGTCGCGGGTGATCAGGGTGCCGTTCGTGGATAGAGTCGGGCGGATGCCGAGCGACACCGCGTGCTCGACCAGCTCGAAGAGGTCCTTGCGCATGAGCGGCTCACCGCCGGAAAAGAGCAGCGCCGGTATCTGGAACTTCGCCAGATCATCGATGAGCGTCTTGCCTTCCAACGTGGAAAGCTCGCCCTCGTACTTCTTCGCCTCGGAATCCGTATAGCAGTGAACGCACTTGAGGTTGCAGGTGCGGCTCGTGTTCCAGACGACGACCGGTCGGCGCTCCGCCGCGGTCTTCGGCTCACGCGGGATGCGCGGGGCCCCCTTCATCTCCGGCTTGCCCTTGTTTCCGTGGCCGTAACGCAAGGAATCGGCGGGAGTATCGCGGTCGCAGTATAAACGTGTGATGTCTATCATGATTTTCCTCTGGCTCGATGCCGGCTTGCCGCGGGCCGCCGGCTGTTAGCTGCCCGGTTAGATGCCGGCCATGAGGGCTCTGACCAGTCCGGGTATAGTGTACTCGTCGGCTACCAGGTCAACATTGAGACCCAGGTCCCTGGCGGTGTCGGCTGTAACGGGGCCGATGCTGGCGATTGTCACATTCGCGGGAAGAGCGGAGAAGTCAAAACCGTCGAGGAGCTGCACGAAATTCTTTACCGTCGATGAACTTGTAAAAGTAATGATATCAATTTCGCCGCTCAAGAGCATATTTTTCATGTCTCCAACACCGGAGTCATCAAGGATGGTCTCATAGGCTGTCACAACTTCCACCTCGGCCCCTGCTTCAGCCAGCTTTTCGGGTAGCACTTCGCGGGCCTCTTTCGCCCGGGGAATGAGCACCCTGCTGCCCTTAACACCCATTTCGAGCAGACCATCGACTATGGATTCCGCCCGGTATTCCGGCGGCACAAAGTCGAGATTGAGACCACGCCGCTCAAGCGCCGCGGCCGTGGCGGGCCCGATGGCGCCCAACTTCAGTCCTTTTAAGTCCCGCACATCTCCCTCAACCGCAAGGCGCTCGAAAAATTTCTCAACGCCGTTGACACTGGTAAAGATCGCCCAGTCGTAAGCAGGTCTGTCGCCCTCGCGCAGCTTCGCGATGGCAGCGTCGAGCGCGGCGTATCCTTCGGCGGGATCGACCACCTTGATGGTGGGAAACTCCACCGGTATCGCGCCCAGCTCGAGCAGTTCGTCCACGAGGTCGCTCGCCTGCGCCCGCGAGCGCGTTACCACCACACGCTTGCCGAACAGCGGCCGGTCCTCGAACCAGTGCAGTTTTTCTCTGAGGTTGACCACCTCGCCGACTATGGTTATGGCGGGCGCCTTGAAACCGCGTTCCTTTACCAGTTCAACGATATTTGACAGTTTGCCGGTGAGCGTCTCCTGCCGCGGCGTCGTGCCCCAGCGAATAAGGGCAACCGGTGTCTGCGGATCGCGGCCATTGTCCGTCAGGCTCTTGACGATATAAGGCAGGTTCTTGACACCCATGAGGAATACCAGTGTGCCGACACCCGTTGCCAGCTTGTCCCACTTGATGGATGACTCTTCCTTGGTCGGATCCTCATGGCCGGTGATGAAAGCGACATCAGTTGTCACATTACGGTGGGTCACCGGGATGCCCGCGTAAGCTGGAACGGCATAGGCGGAGGAGATCCCGGGGACGACCTCGAAGGAAACACCCGCCTCCTGCAGCGCCAGCGCTTCCTCGCCGCCGCGGCCGAAAATAAAGGAGTCGCCGCCCTTGAGGCGCGTGACCACGTTGCCTTCAAGCCCCTTGTCCACGAGCAGCTTATTGATATCTGGCTGCTTCATGGTATGGTCGCCGCCCTTCTTGCCCACGTAGATCAACTCGGCGTCAGGCCGGGCATAGCCGAGCAGCGGTTTGCCGGCCAGATAGTCATAGACGATGACGTCGGCGCGGCGCATGCATTCCACGCCCCTGAGCGTGAAGAGGCCGGGATCGCCAGGGCCTGCGCCGACGAGATAAACTTTTCCTTTTTTATCAGCCATGCTTACCACCCGATATTCATGGGAGCCCTACGCTCCGTCAAGCATAAACTCCACGATTGAGATTTCCTTCAAGATCCTTCACGTGTTTCAGAATGACATAAACAATCCGCCTGATGCAACGCTTTGGCTGGAATGATATTCCCGGACGCCATCCCGGTTGTTGCTAGCCCGCAATATCTTTCGGGCAAAGTCCCAGTATCTCCTCAGGCTTTTCAAAATAAAAATCCGGCTCCAGTTCCTTGAGCCGCACCGGCGCGAACATCCCCCAGCCGACGGCGGCGGTGGCCATGCCAGCCGCCTGCCCCGCCTTGATGTCGAAGGGGCTGTCACCGATGTAAACCGACTCGTCGGGCGCCAGGTCCAGCATGCGCATGGCAAGCATGATCGGCTGCGGATGCGGCTTGTGATTGTCCGTGTCGTCGGTCGTTATCACCGCGTCAAAATAATGTTCTATGGGAATGCAGCGAAAAGCCATATCCACCGTCTCCCTGCTCTTGGACGTCACTATCGCCAGTTTCGCTCCGCGCGCCTTTAGCTCGATCAGCAGCTCCTCGATCCCCTCGTAAGTGCTGATGAACTCATCGTGGCGGGCGTGGTTGAACTCCCGGTACGTATCGTAAAGCTGCTGGGCGCGATCGCCGCCGAGCAGCTCCATCTGCGTCATGAGCGGCTGGCCCACGTTGGCCATCAGCACCTCGTCCACCAGCTCTTCGCCCAGCACCGTGCTGGAGGCGTGGCGGAATGAGCGTGCGATCAGCTCCGTGGTATCGATCAGGGTCCCGTCCAGATCGAAAAGGAATCCCCTGAAACATTTCCTGACCAAGTCCATGCCGACTCAGCACGCCCCTTCGGGGGCCACCAGGGCGTTCAGATCCCAATCCCGAATAATCTCCATCCCGGCAAGATTAGTCAATGCGAAATGGATGGGGGTAACCGAAATCTTTTTCTCGTTCAGGGCGTGAAAATCGGTGCCTTCCTCCTCGTGATAGGAGGGATCATCACCGTAGATGTGATAACGCTTGCGGCCCGGCGAGCCGTCGCCGCCGGTCTCCTCCACCAGCTGATCCCGATAGATACGCTTGCCCAGACGGGTGACCTGGGCGCCATTGAGACTGGCGAGGGGCAGATTCGGAGCATTGATGTTGAGCAGGATGGTCCCGGGAATGTTATTCTCGACGATCTTACCCACCATGCCCGCGGTAAATCTGGCCACTGGTTCGAATTGGTATTCCTCGGCTCTCTCGATTGAGACAGCGATGGCCGGAATGCCCAGCATGATGCCCTCGAAGGCCGCTGCCACGGTTCCGGAATAAGTGATGTCATCCCCCAGGTTCGGACCGAGATTGATACCTGAGACAACGATGTCGGGCTGCCAGTCCAGAAAGCCAAGGGAGGCCAGCCGCACGCAATCCACCGGGGTGCCGTCCACCGAATAGCCGGTGCTGCCGTCGGAGAAGGTTATTTCGTCCACGTTGAGCGATTCCCCGATGGTTATGCCGCGGCCGATTGCGCTGCGGTTTTTGTCGGGAGCGATGACGGCCACCTGGCCGCACACGTCCATCGCCTGCTTGAGCGCGAACAGGCCGGGAGAAAAAATGCCGTCATCATTGGTTACGAGTATTTTCAAGAATAGCTGCCTCCTGGTGAAATTCAATCAGAGGGAGAAGGGTCGCAGTCCGGCCGCGCCTCTTTCAAACCTGAATCAACTGTCAGACTTTGCGGCGGCTTTCTTCATCGGCTTCTTCTCTTCCTTTTTTACAAGCTTTTCCGCCTCTTTTACCCCGGAAGTTTTTTTCTTGCCGTAATCGGTGCTGTAAAAGCCGCTGCCCTTGAAATGGATCGCTACGGGATGAAATACCCGCGTGACCCGCTTGCCGCATTTCTCACAATGGCTTACGGCGCTATCGGAAATTTTCTGCATCTTTTCAAACTGGTGCCCGCACTTTAAGCACCGGTACTCATAAATAGGCAACTTGAATCAATCCTCCTTTGGCACAAAAAAACGTGCAAATCGACTTTATAGTATAGCAAAACAGCCATGTTTCCTGTTTCAGACCAGCAGACATATCCCCTCCAGCCGCAGCGAAATGCCTGCAGTAAGGCCGATTGCCACCTGCATCCAGATAGTCCACGCGTTTAAGAAAAGGGATTACGACCAATAACTGGAAACTGTAATACGGCGGCTCATGCAAGTGATGCCGGTGGCAAAAAGCGGCATTTTTTAGTAAGATTCTCGGCGGACCAACGAATTGAAGTTAATCAAACTAATACCGCTGATGCGGAATTTCCAAATATGAAAATCGCTCTTGTATCTGAGTATTACTATCCCTTGCTCGGCGGTATCACCGAGCACGTTCATAATCTCGCGCTTACCTTGAGCGGACGGGGTCATGACGTCACTGTGGTCACCCACAACATCGGGCCTCGAAAAAACCATCACTATCCCGACGAAGAACTCACGTTCAAAGTGGCCAGGTTCGGAAAGGGCATCCCGATATATTCCAACGGCTCTTTTGCAAGGGTTACTCTGGGAAGGAACCTGGGCGGTCAGCTGAAGCGTTTCTTTGAGCGCGAGCAGTTCGACGTCATTCACGCCCACTCGCCGCTGACACCGATCCTGCCGGTCATCGCGCTGCGCAACTCCAACGCGCCCGTCACGGTCGGAACTTTCCATACCTATTTTGACAGAAGCCGCAGTTACGGCATTATGAAGAAAATGTCCGCTGATCACATGAACATGATCGATGGCAAAGTCGTCGTCTCCAACGCATGCGTCGAGGCGCTCTCACGCTATTTCGTGAACTCCCATGAGGAATACAATGTCATCCCCAACGGTGTCGACCCTGACTACTTCCTGCCCGACGCGCCGGTTATTCCGGAATTCGATGACGGCAAACTGAACATCCTCTTCGTAGGACGTTTTGACCCGCGCAACGGCCTGAAAACCATGATTGAAGCGTTCAAGCTGGTCAGAAAGCAGTACGGCAACTGCCGGCTGATCGTCGTCGGCGATGGCCCATTAAGGCCCTACTACCGGTCGCTGGTGGGCAGGGAGCTCGCGCCGGACGTGCACTTCGCCGGTCTCATCAACGGCGGCCGCCCGAACTACTACGCCAGCGCCGACATTTATTGCACTCCCTGCACCAAGGCCTCCTTCGGCGTCGTGCTGCTGGAAGCCATGTCGTCGGCCACGCCGATCGTCGCCTCCGACATCAACGGCTACCGCCTGGTCATGAAGGACAACAACCAAGGTATCCTCGTGCCCGAACGGGATCCCGCCGCCTTCGCCGAAGCCCTGCTCAGGCTGCTCAAGGATCCGGAGCTGCGTGCGCGCATGGGGCAGGCGGGCCGCGAAACAGTCATAAACACCTTCTCCTGGGAAATCGTAGCCGGTCAGATCGAACAGCTCTATTATCAGCTGCTCGATCCGGAAGGTCAGACCAGCGCCTCACTGCCGGAAGAGGAATTAGTCTTAGCCCTGAATGACTAGGAAACAGGCTCTGCGTACCCTGGGGTCGCTTGCCGGTGGGTTCGCTTTATTCACGGCAGGGGCAGCCCATATCCTCTGGCACCGGGGCTGCAGAAGAACCGGCGCGGCCGTACTGTTTTCCGGCCTGGCTGCAGATGCGCTCATGCTGGTTTCCTTTCTTGTACCCAACTTCCCCCTCACGGGCAAGGTTTTCCATCGCGGCCGCCCAGGCGGTAACCGGATCGCCCTGACATTCGATGACGGCCCGCGGCCTCCTTTTACGGAAACGATTCTCGACGCTCTCAAGCGTGAGTCTGTTCCCGCGACGTTCTTCGTCCTGGGCGAAAATGCCCGGCGCTGGCCGGAAACGGTGCGGCGCATGCAGCAGGAAGGCCATCGCGTTGCCAACCACGGCCTGGATCATGGAATTCTCATGTTCGCCGGAGCCGCCGAAGCGCTGGACCAGGTTGAAAAAACCGAGGCCATCCTGCGCGATGCCGGAGTCACGGAGCCTTGCCGCCTCTTCCGCGCGCCCCATGGCTGGCTCAGCCCTGCGGCGTACCGCGCCCTGATTTCTCATGGTTACCGGATTGCAGGCTGGACTAAAGGGGTATGGGATACCGCGAACCCCGGGGTTGAAACTATCGTATCGAGAACGGATGATATCCTGCGGCCCGGCAGTGTGCTGCTGTTCCATGACGGATGGAGCGGCGCCGGTGAAGAAGACCGCTCCCAGACGGCGGCGGCGCTTTCAGAAATAATCAGACTGGCCCGTGAAAGAGGCCTGGAGTTCGTATCTCTGGAAGAGTTGATGGAGGAGGAAGGCTGGATTTGAAAAAGGCGCTAATTCTGACGCGGCGGCACTGGCTCAAGATAGTCACGCTGACGCTTATAATCTACGCCCTGGCTTTCCACGTTGAATATGACGAACTCGGCAGGACATTCGCCAGCGTATCCTGGAAATGGGTCTTCCTGGCGATTCTGGCCAACCTTGCTTCCATCATGCTCAAGGTCGCCAGCTGGAAGATCATTTTCGATTACACCTTCAAGGGCATCAGGGGGCGCTGGCGCGACCTGACCTCCGCGCTTATGATCGGCTTCTTTGTCAACCTTCTCATACCGGCGCGAGTGGGAGAGCTGGCCCGCGCCTTTGTCATAAGCCGCCGCCAGACCCTGCTCGGCAAGCCCGTCTCCCGTTCGACCGTATTCGGAACCATCGTGCTCGAAAGGGTATTCGACGGCATTGTCTTTGCGCTGATCGTGGTTTACGGGATATTAAAGATGGACCTGCCAGGCTGGGCTTATTCCGGCGCCATAATCCTGCTGGTGATAAGCGGCCTGCTTGCGGGAGGCCTGATAATACTGGAGATCAAGCGGGAGAAGATCAAGGCAACCGCCAAACAGGCCAAGGCATACCACAGTGAGCACCATTCACGCTGGAGAAAGCTGGGTACAAGGTTCTACGGTGTCGTCGCGCGATTCAGCGAAGGACAAAAAGTCCTGAGAAGCCCGGGTCGGGTCGCGGCCATTTTTTTCACAACCAGCGCTTCGTGGATGTCACAGCTGCTGGCTGTCTTCCTTTCGCTGTACGCCTTCCACCTGGATGAATACGTCGGCAGCATCAAGGGCGCGCTGCTGTTATTGATTCTAATCAATGTCGCCGGCGCGCTTCCTGCCACACCGGGCAATGTCGGCGTCTTTCAACTGGCGACGGTGATACCCCTCACCGTCACCTATGGCATCTCCAAGACCACCGCCCTCGCATTCTCAGTGGGATTGCAGGTTATC
>JBBAAB010000036.1:0-9556 GCA_041658445.1 Thermoleophilia bacterium | reverse complement strand
GATCTAAGCACCTATTCACAGACCGATGCCCAGGAGTGGAGCGGTCGCTATTATTCCGGAAGCGATGCGCATTATACGAAAGTATCTCCTCCAGACAGCCAGGGTATTGTCACGACTGTGGAAACGTGGTTTGTATACAACAACGGTAACGTAGTGACACCTCCAGGCTCCTATAATTCCAACATCGCTGAATCAGATACGCCTCCGACCGATCTTGTTCGGGTCAGGATCACTACTTCATGGGCTGACCGTTCGGGAGATAATGCCTATGTGTTGGATTCACAGATTTCTTCCACCGGTCAGTCTCCAAGCGAGGTCGGCGGTTGTGTGCATGCCTCCAACAGCCACGTCGATGCTACAGGTTTAGTACTGACAGTTTCCACGGGGACAGCTGAACCTTACACGGTTCTGGTGAATGGAAAGCTCGGTGAAGCGCATGCGGTGGCTGATTATGGTTGTACGCCTGATTTGAGGGTTAACGCTACCGGAGGCTGGATGTCGATTGTTGGCGGAAGCACCTATACAGGCGCAACTTTGTCAGTGACCGGACCTCCGGAAGTAGATCAGACAGTGGGTCCAACAAGCGTGGGTCCGCCGGCAACATATCCCAAGCCAACGATCAGCAATAGCCGTGTCCGAGGTAAAATCGAGGACGAAAATGGGTCGATGGAAGTCGAGGCTGAGGGCGAAGCAATGCTCGGAACCCAGTCGCTTCAGTTAGAACAGGTCAGCGGGACGCCAACAGGCACCTTGTCCGACAAATATATACGTTGGGATTTTCTCAATCCGACGATAACCGCAATCGGTAACAATGGCGGTGATGATGGTGAGGACATCGAGGCTGAGATCGTGCAGGAGAATGGAAATACCACGGGCAAGGCTGAAATTCATTACCAGACGATAAATATCCTGCCGTTGCAGAAATGGCCGACGGAGACTACGGCAAACCCGTCCGCCGCGCAGGGCATCGTTTTTATCGATAACTTCCAGGCGAAGGCTGAATCAAGCGCAAACGGCACACCGGGCGGTGCTACCAATACTTTGACATATTCCTTCACTCTGTGGATGTTCAACCCAAACAGAGCGGGATGCACGTACTCCAGCACCGTCAATACCTGTTATGACCCGCACAGCATCAGCCAGTCCAATCCGATTCAGAATGTAGCCCTGAGCAACGCCAACTACAGGTTACAGAACGAATTGATAACCGAGTGGTACAGCTTTACGGCTGCAGATATCAGTAATGCCATGTATGCATCCGCCGATGGCAAGAACGCAGCAATAACCGTGGATTCCCTTGTGAAGATATCATCCAAGTATGGCACTGAGATCAACTGGAGGACCAATAATAACGCGATAACTCTGGTATCCCAGGGTGGCCTCCAGCAATCCTGGATCGGGGCAATTGACATTTCGGTTGAGCAAAATGGCTGACAAAAAAGACAGGCCTGCGCTGTTAATAAGACCCGTGTTCAGGGTGACCGGGCGGGAGCACGGTTTCACGCTGATTGAAATGCTCGTTTCGATCTCGATCCTGACAGTTATCATGGCGGGGATGTTCGCCTTCCTCTTTGGGGCGAGCAGACACTGGAATACAAGTCAAAACCAGGCTGACATGACCGAGAATGCAAGGCTGGGATTAAACCGGATGACCCGTGAGATCAAACAGTCCTCCCAGATTACGACCGCGCAAATCAACCAGATTACCTTTACAGTAAATTTTGGCACGGGCAACGAAACCATTTCCTATGGTTTCTCGGCGGGAGAAGGGGGCGGACCTGGAACTGTCTGGCGAGATACATCCGTATCACCGGGGCAAGTTACTTTGATGGAAAATGTTGACAGTATGCAGTTTGTCTATTATGGCAACGATTATAAATGTGATAGCAATATGAATGGCGAGATAACTTATATTCCGGAGCTTCAGGCATGCAGTGGAAATCCGACTGCTTATATAGCAAGAGTCGATTTTATCCTGACAATGAGGGCCGGTAATGAAACGGGGCAGACATTTGTCGACCAGGCATGGTTAAGAAACCGCGTAGCTGACTAAGGAATTGACATGAAGAAAAGATTTGAAAACTTTGATCGTTTATCACGAGAGGAACAGGGTGTAGCGCTGATCACGGTGATTATTCTGACAGCTGTCTTGATGATTATCGCTGCCGGCATGTATGTTGTTGCCAGCCGGGAGTCAAAAATGACACAAGCCGATTTTGCCGGTGGCCAGGCATTCTACTACGCTGAGGGTGGTATCGAGAATGCTTTGGACATTTTGAATTATGCCGCGACAGAGACACAACTGACACGGCAGCGCGCCGACCAGAGCTTGAATGGTTATGGTTACCTGATGGATCCGACGCCGGCCTACCGCCAGGATCCGACCGATCCGGTTGAAATGAAGATAGGGAACGATACCTACACGGTAAATATGGATACAGTGGATGAGAATGGAAACTCTTGCACAAATTGTGGCCTTAACCTGGCTACCAGTAATTCAGCCTATATATTGATTACAGCAGAAGGGCAGTCAGTGACCGGTTACCGTAAACTGCAGCAGCGGGTACAGGTTGCGGCCAGTGGTTACCCTCTGACTTTCTATATCACCGGCGATGCCAATTTGAACGGTGGCCCTACGATGGCCAACGAAAGTATATATGTGCGGGGCAGTTTCTATGGGCGTGAAAAACTCACTGTCAGCGGAACTGACCAGATGTATGGAGGTGCCGCAGGAGTACGCGTCACCGGTTCTATCTATGCCAAGGCTAATGGAGGCGGCAGCCAGATTTATACCAGTTCGGGGGGGCAAAGCAGCTACTGGGCCGAAAATTACATAAACGACCGCGATAACCGGGGCCCTGCTGGAAACAAGTTCAGCATAAGCGAGCTCGAAACTATTTTCGGCACCGCCGGACTGTCAGCGAGTCAGCTGGCCACTCTCAAGGCGATGGCGAAAACCTCAGGTTACTATAACGATAATCCCGGTGGCGGTGTGACCATACAGCAGGGTGATATCCCCAGCCATTCAGGAGACATAGTCATCTATGTTGATTTTCCATCGGGAATCCCAAACAACAATGAAGTAAAAATGAAGTTCGAATGGCCGCACACGCCTTATACTACCGGAAAGGTTTTTATAATTGTAATGAACGGAAGCGTCACGATGACAGGCAGCGCAATCGGCGCTTCGCAAGGAATTGTCTACTGCCCGGATGGTGAGGTCAGGGCTGACGGAAGCGGAGGCGGCACCTTTACCGGCTTTGTGTTTGGCAAGGGGTTGACCAATATAGGTAATTTCAACTTCACCATGACCGAAGCATTCCTGCAGGACCTGCCGTTCTTTGCCTGGACCGTTTACCGGGAGACGGCATGGACGGAATGTGATGGCGCTGAGGGGGAGGGGTGTTGAACTGAAGCAGACATTATAATTGGACGAAAGGGGCGGCCCGCGTAAGCGGGCCGCAGCCATTTTGGGCACAGTTAAAAAAGTTAGTCGCGGAGGTTTTCAGGGAAGAAATGCGAACAGTAATGGTGTTTCCCTGCCGGGGGGTTCGTTGCGGCGGGTTTTCTTCATGCCAATTTGTTCGGGCGACAAAATTCATAAATGGAGCCGTGGATGCACCTATGTCAATTGTCTCCAGAAGAACTATTCAGCGAGCTGGGGTCCCGCCCGGCCGGCTTGTCACAGGATGAAGTTGCAAAAAAGCTCGATCAATATGGTCCCAACGAAATTGTCGAAGCCAGAAAAACACCGCTCATCCTGCGATTTCTGGCAAATTTCTATCATACATTCGCTCTGCTTTTGTGGGCTGCGGGCGCCCTTGCTTTTGTGGCTGGAATGCCCGAACTCGGTTGGGCGATAATCGCTGTAATCTTCATCAATGCCCTGTTCAGCTTCTGGCAGGAATTCCAGGCCGAGAAGGCCGTTGAGGCGCTCAAGAAAATACTCCCGGCGCATGCACGCGTTATCAGGGGTGGAGACCTGGTGGAGATTCTAGCCATCGACCTGGTGCCCGGTGACATTATCGCTCTGCAGGAGGGCGATAACATTTCAGCGGACGCCCGTCTTATCGAGGAAAGTGAGCTCAGGGTAAATGCGGCTACCCTGACCGGCGAATCGGAACCGGTCAGAAAAATGGCCGGCCCGGTTTCAGGAGAGGGGTTGACCGCCAGCGAGATCCCCAACCTGGTGCTGGCCGGGACGAGCGTGGCTTTGGGTTCCGGAAAAGCAATTGTTTTCTCGACCGGCATGAAGACGGAATTTGGCAAAATCGCGTCCATGACGCAAAAGGTCGAAGTCGAGCTCAGCCCCCTGCAAAAGGAAGTCAACCGTGTGGCGCTGATCATCGCCGCGGTCGCTCTGGTCATGGGGGCGGGGCTGTTTGGCGTGGCCGCTCTTTTTACCCCTTTAAGCTTTGCTGCAGCCGCGATTTTTGCGATCGGCATGCTTGTGGCCAACGTGCCGGAGGGTTTGCTGCCAACGGTCACATTGTCTCTCGCGATGGCCGTCAAGAGGATGGCACGTAAGAATGCTCTGGTAAAGAAGCTTTCGGGCGTTGAAACACTTGGCAGTACAACGGTTATCTGCACTGACAAGACCGGAACCCTTACCCAGAATGAGATGACTGTGCGGAATTTGTGGGCCAACGGGAAACTCGTGGAAGTGACAGGTGTCGGTTATGAACCCGTGGGTGAGTTTGTGTCTGGTGATGGCGAGTTAGACAAACATGACCGGAAGAGTGTTGATTTACTGATGAAGATATCGGCGCTCTGCAACAATGCGAGGCTGGCCGATCCGGATAGTCCCGGCGAGCGGTGGACGATAGTAGGTGACCCGACCGAAGCATCACTTCTGGTTGTCGCAAGGAAATGGGGTTTCGACGCCAAGGCTGAGATTAACGAGAACCCGCGGCTGTACGAGCTTCCTTTCGAGTCGCGCCGCAAGAGGATGAGCGTGATATTCGGAGACGGTCTGCTTCCGGAACAATTAGTCGTCGGGAATGGCGGGACCGGGCAAACAACGGATAAAAAAATGCTGGCGTATGTCAAGGGAGCCCCGAAAGAGGTGCTGTCGCTCTGCTCGCATGTTTTACTCGACGGCGAGGTCCAATCCCTGGATGACGAACAAAAAGCCGGCGTCATCTCGCACAATGACGAACTTGCCCGCGCGGGTCTGCGAGTGCTGGCAATGTCCTTCCGCCTGGTTTCGCGGGATATTGAAATAAAGCCGGAGCAGGTGGAGCAGGACATGGTATTTGTCGGCCTGATGGCGATGATGGACCCGCCGCGTCCGGAGGTGGAAGAAGCCATCGCCTATTGCAGGGATGCGGGCATCAGGGTCATCATGATCACCGGGGACTATGGGCTGACGGCAGAATCGATCGCTCGCCGCATCGGCCTGCTGGGTCCTTCTCCGGCCCTGATCGTAAACGGTAGCGATCTCGAAAATATGCCTGATGAGAAGCTAGCCGAGATCGTGGAGGATAACCAGATACTGTTTGCCAGGGTTTCTCCGGAGCACAAGATGAGAATTGCCGGCGCCCTTCAGGAAAAGGGCGAGATAGTAGCAATGACAGGGGATGGGGTCAATGACGCGCCTGCATTGAAGAAGGCTAACATCGGTGTTGCCATGGGGATATCCGGCACCGATGTGGCCAAGGAGGCGGCGACGATTATTCTTACCGACGATAATTTCGCTACGATTGTCGGGGCGGTTGAGGAGGGTCGCGTCGTCTATGACAATATGCGCAAATTCCTCGCTTATATCTTTGCACACGCTACTCCGGAGGTTGTGCCATTCGCTGCTTTCGTGTTGTTCGGGATTCCTCTTCCATTGGTAGTCATGCAGATTCTCGCCATTGACCTGGGAACCGAGACGCTGCCCGCTCTGGCGCTTGGAGTGGAACGGGCTGAACCCGACATCATGAAGCGGCCGCCGCGCTCAGGCAAGGACCGGCTGGTCGACAGGCACATGTTGTTTCGTGCCTGGATATTTCTCGGTCTGATCGAGGCGGTATTGGTGATGAGTGGCTATTTTTGGGTATTGTATTCAGGAGGATGGCATTGGGGGGATGAGCTTGGTCCTTCTGAACATCTTTATCTTCAGGCAACGACCATGACATGGGCCGGAATAGTGGCAACCCAGGTGGGCACGGCTTTCGCCTGCCGGACCAACAGGGTCTCGGTGTTTCGTGTCGGATTCTGGACGAATAAATGGTTGCTGTGGGGTATCGTGTTTGAGGTCGTGCTCACCGTGTTGATAGTGTATGTTCCATTCCTGCAGAAGGTGTTTCAAACGACCGGGCTCGGTTGGGAGCATTGGGTGGTGCTAGGATTCTTTGCGCCGATAATGTTTCTCAGCGACGAGCTTCGTAAACTTGTCAACAGAAAAGTGCTTACCAGTCCTGCCGGGGGAGGATCGCGATGAAATTCGTAGTTCTGGGGTGTGGACGCGTTGGGGCCCAATTGGCCGGCGCCCTGAATGTTGAAGGCCATGACGTGTCGATTATCGACAAGAATCCCAAGTCATTTCGAAGACTGGGGGGTTTTTTCAAGGGTGCGAAGGTTGAAGGGATCGGCTTTGACCGCGATGTGCTGATAAAGGCCGGTATTGAACGGGCGGATGGATTCGCTTCCGTGACCAACGGTGATAACAGCAATATTATCTCCGCGTTGATAGCCAGGCGGGTTTTCCAGGTGCCGCGTGTGATTACCCGAATCTATGACCCTCAGCGCGCCAATATTTACAAGCAATTCGGCATCCCCACGATATCATCGACCATATGGGGAGCCAACGAGCTGCGCGAACATCTTCTTTATGCTGAGCTGAAGAGCGAAATGTCATTTGGGAGCGGTGAGGCGGAGTTGCTTGAATTTGAGGCTCCGGTGCAAATGGTTGGCAGATCTGTCAGCGATCTCACTATTGCCGGACAAGTAGTGGTTACCTGCGTAGTCAGACTGGGCCGGGCATTGGTTCCGACAACGGCGACCGTATTTGAGGACGGCGACCTGGTCTATGCCTGTGTGGCCAGTGAAGCGCTTGGGAAATTCAAAGACCTGGTCGGCTATTAGGAGGCTGCCATGAATGTTTTGATCGTTGGTATGGGCAGGACCGGCTCCTATCTCGCCGAAGCTCTGAAGGAAACAGGAGTCCACAGGGTTGTCGTCATCGAGGCGGACGAGAAGAGGTCCGGCAGCGCACCTGACGGGATCAAGGTCATCTGGGCTGATGGTTGCGAGCCTTCGGTTCTTGAAGAGGCCGGCGCGCGCAACAGCGATCTGCTTGTTGCCACGACTGGAGATGACGAGGATAATCTGGTCATCTCGCAGCTTGCCAAGGTGCACTTCGGTGTACCCAGGGTTATCGCCAGGGTAAACAATCCCCGAAATCACTGGTTGTACACCAAGGAATGGGGAGTGGACGTGGCGGTTTCCCCCACGGACATAATCACCAAGATCATCGAGGAAGAGATGTCTCTGGGAGACCTGGTGACGCTGCTTAAACTCAAAGGCGGAGAGGTGGCCCTGACTGAGATCAAGCTTGGGCCGACCTCCAAGGCCACCGGCAAGCTGGTCAGCGAGCTTAAGCTACCACCGGGGTCGGTGCTGGTTGTGATAATGAGAGACGGCGAAGTCATAGTTCCGGATGGGTCTACCAGGCTGAAGGTGGAGGATGAGGTTCTTGCAGTTACATCTGTTGATAAGGAACATGATCTGATGGAGACTCTTCAGTAGGAAATGCCGCGCAAGATAATCGACATTTCAGTTCCCGTGTTTTCGGGCATGGCTTTCTATCCGGGGGATCCGGGGGCCGAGGTTACAGCCAACCGCAGTATCGCACAAGGCGATGTCGCCAACATCACCAGGCTCTGTCTCGGTTCGCACACAGGCACTCATATTGACGCGCCGCACCATTTCAAGGATGGGGGCGAGACTGTCGACAGGTTGTCGCTCGAAACGCTTATGGGGCCGGCGCTCGTGATGGATCTGGGAGATGTAGAGAGCACGATTTCGCGGAACGATCTCGAAACCGCCGGCGTGGAAGGCGTAAAAAGGCTGCTGCTGAAGACAAGGAACTCGAAGCTCTGGGAGCTTTCCGGGTTTGAAAAGGATTATGTTTCGCTGGCAGACGACGCTGCGGATTATCTGGTTGAAGTGGGAGTCGGACTGGTGGGAATCGACTATCTCTCGGTCGAGCGTTTCAAGTCTGATACTTTTCATGTGCATCATAAGTTGCTGGGAGCGGGCGTTGTCTTGCTGGAAGGAATAAACATGGAGGCGGTTACGCCCGGCAATTATGAGTTGATCTGCCTCCCCCTGAAGATCAGGGACGGCGACGGAGCTCCCGCCCGCGCGGTGTTAATCAGGAACTAACAATAGGCGCGAAAGTGAATGATTGAAACGAAGCTGGATGAGGATTCGGGCAGGGAGAAAGACGCGCGGACCGTATTACTCAGTGACGATCGTACGGACCGTGCCCATCTTCTCGGTGACAACGAATGAGGTCACATCGCCATCGCGCCTGAATTTGAGGGAGATCGCCGCTTTTCCCACCCTGAGGCCCTGAACATCCACTTCATTGAGCCATTTCGGCAATACAGGGTTATTTACATAGAGCGTGTTCGTGGGTGCGTCGGCCTCGATTCCCAGCAGCGCTTGCAGGACCATGAAGATCGTTCCCGAGGCCCATGCCTGGGGGCTACAGGCTACGGGGTAGCTGACCGGCCTGCTGATCGAGCGCTTGGTAAAGCCGCAGAAAAGTTCGGGCAAACGATAGTAGTCGTAATGCAGGGCGGCGTCGAAGAGACCTGACGCTGCCCTTTCAGCCGCCTTGTTGAATCCGTACTTTTTGAGACCGCGGATGATGATGGCGTTATCGTGTGGCCAGACGCTGCCGTTGTGGTAGCTCATGGGGTTGTAATTGATCGAAGATTTACTCATCGTGCGTATTCCCCAGCCGGAAAACATATCGGGCTGCATAAGACGATCCGCCACCTGCTCAGCCTTGTCCTCATCCATTATCCTGGCCCAAAGGCCGTGTGCCGGGTTGGAGGTGATGGTTTTTACCTGCTTTTTGTCTCCATCGAGGGCCATGGCGTAGAAGCCTTCGCGTGGCATCCAGAATTCCTGGTTGAATTTTTGTTTGAGGTTCTCTGCTTGCCTGGCCAGTTCGTCGGAGCGCTCGCGGTCACCAAGAAGGGCGAAAAGTTCAGCCATGCGCCGTTTGGCGTAATAGACATAGGCTTGCACTTCTGAAAGAGCGATAGGTGTTTCGGCGAGTCTGCCGTCCGTATGCACCACGGAGTTACCGGAATCCTTCCATCCCTGGTTCATGAGGCCGCGCTTGGATTTGGTTTCATATTCGACAAATCCGTCGCCATCAGCGTCACCATATTCGTCGATCCAGCGAAGGGAGCTGTTGATGGCTTCCTTCATTGATTTTGCGATCTCGAGATTGCCGGACCACTTGACAATGTCAGAAATGAGAATCAGGTAAAGAGCCGTGGCGTCGGCGGTGCCGAAATATGGCGTGTGCGGGATAGCCCGGATGTTGGCC
>JBBAAB010000035.1:0-9780 GCA_041658445.1 Thermoleophilia bacterium | reverse complement strand
CCGAAGGCCGAAAACAGCGGCTTCGCTGCCGTTGAACATGCGGTCACCGAGATACGGGGCGGCAATGATGAGGCCCGCGGTAAAAAGCAGGGCTACAGGAATCCCAAAATAAAGCCCGGCGCGAAGAGTCTTGCGGGCCAGACCCAACCTGTTCTCACCGGCATACAGGGCAACGTATCGCACTACTCCCAGGTCAAGGCCCACCATCGACGCCAGTCCGAGGATATTGATGATGGTGAACATGAGGAAGTATTCACCCAGCTCGCTGACCGGAAGCATGCGGGCCAGCAGAAACGTGTAACCATAAACGAACACCATGCGGCAGGCGATACCTGAGAAATTAATAAACGCTCCCTTGGCTACAAGGGAGGTATATCCTGATTTGCCAGTTACGCTTTCGCCCTGGGCACTGCCGGCTGTTTTATTGTCAAAGTGTATATTTTCTATTTCTGATTCCTTGTGAAGGTCAAATCCTATATTAGCCGCAACTTACCAATAAATGCTATCATTTCACTGATATTTCAATATTTAAATTCAGATATCAATATTCAGGAGATAGATGATTACACTTGTAAATATCAGTTCCGCCGAGAACATGTTCGCGCCCCCGCTCGGAATCCTGTACGTCGGCAGCGCCTTGAAAAGAGCGGGCTTTGAGGTCGAGCTATTACACTTCACTCCCGATGAAATTAACCGCCGGGCATGGGAGATTGCAGGCAAAAACCCTTTGTTCATAGGGATTTCCGCCTTCACATGCAACCAGACGAAATTCTCGGCTCAGATCTCCAGGGAGCTTAAGAAAATCTGCGACTCGCCTATCGTCTGGGGAGGCGTCCATGCGTCCATGGTTCCGGAACAGACCTTGCGCGAGCCTTACGTTGACATGGTCGTCATCGGTGAGGGCGAAGAAACTGCAATAGAGCTTGCGGATGCCATGGAGAATGGCAAGGAACTGCAGCATGTCAAAGGAATCGGTTTCAAACGAGACGGGGAGACGGTCTTCACCGGACCGCGTCCGCTCATCAAGGACCTTGATGACTACAAGCCCGACTGGGACCTGATTGACATAAGAAAATACCTCGTTCCCATGTGGAATCAGAAAAAAGTCATAAATTTCATTACCTCACGGGGATGCCCGCACAAGTGCGGCTTCTGTTACAGCCTGAAATTCAGCGGCGGCCGCTGGCGGGCGCATTCCAAGGAATATGTAATCTCCGAGATCCAAAGACTCAAGGACCAGTATGGGGTTGATGGAATCAGATTCTATGATGACAACTTTTTTGCCAACAAGAAGCGCGCGGTTGAGATACTGGAGGCAATCGACCTCCCCTGGGAAGGGCAGATAAGGATTGGATACGTTACTGACGAACTGGCGCAAAAACTGCGTGACACGAAGTGCCAGGGGCTCTGCTTCGGCCTGGAGTCGGGCAACAACAGGATACTCGACCTCATGCAAAAGGATCAGAGTATAGATGATGTCAGGAAAGGGGTCGCCATCCTGGCGAAATACCCCGAGATCCTCGTGGCTAATTGCGTGATCCTCGGGAGCCCGACGGAGACGAAGGACGAGATACGGAACACGATCAACTTCTGCCTGGAGCTCCAGGAGATCCATCCGAGATTGACGTTTGTGCTGGGAACCTACATGCCATATCCCGGCGTTGACCTTTATGATCTCGTTTTGGAGGCTGGCTTCAAACCACCGGAACGCACCGAGGACTGGGAGACTATCAACAGGATGAACGAAAAAATGGAAGTGTCATGGCTTCCATGGGTCACGGAAAAGGAGACCAGGAACTTCATCAGGGCCGGCAAGTACGCAAGGCTGCTTCCCTTGGGAAACCTTAGAATCCCCCTGATCAACAGGATCGCCCACTGGAGGCTCGCGAATTACAACTTCGCGCTGCCTGTTGAGCTCCGGCCCCTGAACTGGGTCAACGATAAATTTTCCGATCGAAGCAGCCGCACCGGCAGGGCCATCAGAAAAATACTTCCTCTTTTGAGAAGCAGAGGCTCATCAATAAAGCCCGGCACCTGATTCTCACAAAACGGTCCGGGCTTGACGGCATTCGGGCTGATTTTCAGTTTTACTTTTCTAGTACGCCCCGCGCTTCCGGACTATCGCCATGACTGTCCTCAGGATTATCTTTACATCCCACCTGAGAGTCCAGTTGGTCACATAAAGATAATCAAGCTGCACCATCTGCTCAAACGGAATGTCGCTGCGGCCCATTATCTGCCAGAGACCGGTAATTCCCGGTTGTACCATGTGCCGCATATCCGCCGTGCCCTTGCATGCCTCCGCCTCGGCGTACGGCAGCGGACGCGGACCTACGAGGCTCATCTCACCCTTGAAAACGTTGATCAGCTGCGGCAGCTCGTCGATGCTCAGACGCCTGATGACACGCCCCACCCTTGTTATTCTCGGATCATCCTTCATCTTGAAGATGGGACCGGTGGTGTCGCTCCTGTCGGCCAGCTCATCGCGCCGGTCCTCGGCCCCTGTGTGCATCGAACGGAACTTGTACATCTCGAAACGCCTGTGATCCTTCCCCATCCTCTCCTGCCTGAAAAAGACGGGACCGGGTGAGCCCAGCTTGATAAGAATGGATACCAGCAGTAAAAGCGGAGTCAGGATAAGCGAGACACAGATGGTTCCCAGAAGATCCATCAGGCGTTTGGCGAATCTCATGACAAAACCATGCCTGGAATATCGAGGCAGGCTCATCATGGGAAGCCCCTCCACATCTTCAAGCTCAACCCTGTGGGAAAACGCCTCGAAAAATCGGGGCACGACGCTCACGTCGACTTTCATCTCCTGGCACTCATGTATTACGCCAAGTATCAGGGGATGTGGCGTTCTCGAAAAAGCTATGATAACCCGGCTGATGCCGTACTTGTCCACGATATTGCGCAACTCTGAAGGCCGCCCCAGGAGCTGAACCTGGTTTGCTCCAGAGTCTGCATCCAGCGATTCCGTGTCGAGAAAACCGACCACGCGCAGCCCATACTCCTTGTGACGGGCCAGCCTGCCGACCAGGCTGCGTCCCACTTCACCTGCTCCCACGACGAGAGTGCTCGTCCTGAAGGGATTGTAAAAAGAGAGACTGATCCTGACAAGCGCCCGTCCCAGTGGAAGTATGACCATCAAAAAAAGCCATGCCAGAGCGACGAACGCCCAGATAGCCCAACCGGTGGGATTGCCGCGGCTGGTCACAGCCAGAAAGGAAAACATGACCCATGCACCGACAGCCAGTGCGCCTATCGTTTCCGGAAACTCGTCGAACGTGGACACCGACAGTCGTCTTACCTCTCTCCGGTAGACGCCATAGTACTGGAAAACCAGCAGCCAGAGGGGAATTGTCCCGAGACCGGCCCAAAGCACACGCATGCTGATTATCCCGAGCTCAGTGCCAAGAATGCCGTCGAGGTTGCCATTGTTTACCAGCGTCTCGGCCACGAAATATGCCAACACTACCGAGACACCGAGAGTGACGATGTCAATAAAAGGGATAACAATTATGTGAACCAGCCTCAGCAGCTGGAGTTCCCTGCGGGGTGCTTCCAGCTGTTCCTCATAAGGCATGAAGCTCCAGACGCCCGAAAGTCTGTCTTTCGGACGATCTGATGCCCTGAAATCCGAAAACTGGTCCAAAGGTACCCTTTCCCTAGTGAAAAGATGGGGATTCGAACGCGTTTAAGAGCAATTGCCGGACATTACCAAAAACACCACAAAACATACTGGCACGCACTTGTACCCTGTCGCTCATTTATACACTTGCAGGTTGACATTGTCAATAATCTAACCATCTTGGTTATATTGAATTACCGAGCATGTTTCGTGTATTACCCGATCAATTATTTATTCCCACAGAATTGCGTTTTTGTTTGTCGCGGTCTCTGTGCGCTCCCCTTGAGAAAGACCGTGCAGCAACCCGGCCGTCACCCAGAATATTACATAATTGGACCATATCAAAAGGGCGTCAAATGTTATGGCGTTGAGGAAGATGCCTGCCATGCCAGCAAGCGCGGCCACCGCCCAGGGACGAGCCGGAGTGTCCCGCCTGATCAGGATGATTCCCTCGCGAATCATAAGGGACATCACCAGCAACCATAGTACCAGGCCGGCCAGCCCCTCCTCGAGAAATACGTTCAGATAATAATTATCCACCGGCAAATTTAAATTTCCTCCTATCACCGAAGCCTGAGTTTCGGCGTCCAGGTGGCTCCAGACAACGTTATCTCCTTGTTTTTGGCCGACGCCAATTAGCGGATGTTCCATAATGCCTTCAATGGCGGCTTTCCAGCCGGCTAGCCGCAAATCAACGCTCATCGCTGAGCGATCTGACATATCCTCTGTCATCTGCTGCCAGAAAGCGCCTGTCACCACTGCCAGCATCGCTACGAACAGCGCAATGATATAGATCGCCCGGCTGCTGCGCTGCCATACCGCGTAGAAGACCAGACAGCCGATGATTATGACCGCTACGATCCAGCTGCCCTTGGAATAGGTAAGAAACAGCGCCAGCGTCGCCAGTGCTGAAGTTACCAGACCGAGGACACGTTGCCGGCTGTCACGGCTTGTATACCAGGCGAGTATGCAGAACGGCAGAAGCTGGATCAGGAAAGCGCCAAATGAAACCGGATGAACCAGCGTGGAGCCTGCCCGGTGCAGCTCACCTTCGGGTTGGCGGATGGTGGTGGTTATGAACTCCTCGAAGATGATGTTTTTCTGCAGGATGTATTCCAGCAGGGCGTAAAGACAGGTTATGCAGGCCAGCCCGACAAACAGCCACATGATCAGCCTGTTCAGGTCAATACGCCGGGAAAGCATGGCTGTCAGAAAAAACAGACCGAGGCCGAGTAGCGCGTACTTGACCCCGATCATGCCTGCCTGCGCGGGGGCATTGCGGAGCAGCACGTAGGCGGCAAGTGTCAGCACGGCGATATCGACGTAGCCGATGTGTACGGTTTCGAGCCTTTTGATGGCATAAATTAGGGTGAAGACAATTACAACCGGCAGGAGAATGCTTAAGGGGAGAGTTCGCTCCGATCCAACGATCGGAAAATCTAAAATGAATGTTTCGGGATAGAGAACCGAGACGGAAATTACGGTGACCAGCAGAACCGCCGCAGCCCTGTCGAGCAGCCATGGATCGCCGGGCGCGTTCGTCTGGAGCGAGATGTTATTATCGTTTGTCTGCAATGAATGCGAGTGAGAGTCCAGCTGCTACTTCTTGGCGGCTGCCTTTTCTGCCGCTTTCTCTTTCGCGGCCCTGATCGCCTCTTCTTCCTCATCCGTCAGGAGCGGCTGCCCCTTAAGATAACGGTCGATCGAGCGCGCCGCGGTCTTACCCGCGCCCATGGCCAGAATGACAGTGGCGGCGCCGGTTACGATGTCGCCTCCGGCGAAGACGCCTTCCTTGCTCGTAACAAGAGTGTTTTCATCAGCGACGATATTTCCCCACTTGCTGAGGTCAAGACCGCTTGTGCTCCTGGTGAGCAGCGGGTTGGCCTTGGTGCCGACGGACACGATCACAACGTCTACCGGAATCCGCCGCTCGGATCCCTCGACAGGAACGGGCCGCCGGCGGTCGCTCGCGTCGGGCTCGCCGAGCTCCATCTCGATGACCTCGATCTCCTCGACCCAGCCTTCCTGATCGCCAATGATCTGCGTCGGGTTGGTCAGCAGGTTGAACAGTATGCCCTCTTCCTCGGCGTGGTGGACTTCCTCGGCGCGTGCCGGCATCTCCTCGCGGGAGCGCCTGTAGATGAGGTGAACCTCGGCGCCCAGCCTGAGAGCCGTGCGCGCTGAGTCCATGGCGACATTGCCGCCCCCGATAACGGCGACCTTTTTGCCGACCTTGATCGGCGTGTCATACTCGGGGAACCTGTAAGCTTTCATCAGGTTCGAACGGGTCAGGAATTCGTTGGCGGAATAGACGCCGTTTAAGTTCTCGCCGGGGATGTTCATGAACGACGGCAGGCCGGCGCCGTTGGCCAGAAATACGGCATCGTGGCCGTTTTCGATCATCTGGTCAACCGTCATGGTGCGGCCTATGACATAATCCAGCTTGATATCAACGCCGAGGCTCTCGACGTAATCGCACTCCCGCTGGACTATCGCCTTCGGCAGGCGGAATTCCGGGATGCCATATACAAGGACGCCGCCCGGCTTGTGCAGGGCTTCGTAAATTGTGACTTCGTGACCCATCTTGGCCAGCTCACCGGCGCACGTGACACCGGCGGGGCCGGAACCTACCACGCCCACGCGCTTGCCCGTCCCGGCTGCGATCGCAGGTTTGCTTGAAGCATTGTTGAGGAACTCCCAGTCAGCCGCAAAGCGCTCAAGGCGGCCGATCGCAACCGGCTCCTGCTTCTTGCCTAGCACGCATAGTATCTCACACTGCTCCTCCTGCGGACAGACACGGCCGCAGACCGCGGGAAAGCTGGTCGTCTCCTTGAGCTTGGCGATTGCCGCTGCCGGATCGCCGATTTCGATAGCCTTTATAAAGGCAGGGATGTCAATTCCTACCGGACAGCCGTCGACGCACTTGGGCCGCTTGCACTGCAGGCAACGGCTAGCCTCAAGTTTGGCCATATCCTCGTTGTAGCCGAGGGTGACCTCCTCGAAGTTCGTAGCCCTGACCTTCGCGGGCTGCTCGGGCATGCCCGTGCGTGGAAGCTTTGGCCGCTTCGGTTTCTTTTCCGGCTTGTCGTTGTTTACGTCATGCATTTCTTGTCACCACCACATTCAACATAGAGTTCCAGTGATTCCTTTTCCTGGGACAGGTACTGGCGCTGCCGGGACATCAACAGGTCGAAGTCGACCTGATGCCCGTCAAACTCAGGCCCGTCGACGCAAACGAACTTTGTCTCGCCGCCCACGCTTACCCGGCAGGCGCCGCACATTCCCGTGCCGTCCACCATGATCGAGTTAAGGCTCACGATGGTTTTGACGCCGAACTCCTCGGTGGTCTTGCAGCAAAACTTCATCATTATTCCGGGGCCGATCGCATAGATAAGGTCGATGCCCCCGGCCTCGCAAAGCTCCTTGAGCGGCTCGGTTACTAGGCAATGCCGGCCGCAACTGCCATCATCGGTGGTCACGATCAGCTCGTCGCTGACCTCCCTCATCTTGTCTTCCCAGAGCAGCAGGCTCTCGTTACGGGCGGCGACAATGGAAATCACCTTGTTGCCGGCCTCCTTGAGCGCCCGGGCGATAGGATAGACCGGCGCCACGCCGACGCCGCCGCCAGCGCAGACAACCGTTCCGACCTTCTCGATCTCACTGGGCAGGCCCAGTGGTCCAATAAAGTTTGCGATGGAGTCGCCCTTGACCAGCTTCTGCAAATGTCGCGTTGACTTGCCGACCGCCTGGACGACTATGGTAATCGTGCCGGCCTCGCGATCGAAGTCGGCGATGGTGAGCGGGATCCTCTCCCCCTCTTCGTGAATCCTCAGGACGATGAACTGTCCCGGTTGTGCGGCCGCGGCAACTGCCGGGGCCTCGATGACCTGCATGTACACGTCATCTGAATAGTCGACTTTTTCAATTATCTTGTACATGTCCTCCTCTTGCTCTCGTGGTTCCGCGTCGTTTGCACGTGGTTCCCGGTTCTTAAATACTGCCTGTTTCTTTTCCCGTATGGCAGCCTGTAATTATTTCAGTTCCGCGTCGGAAACTGAATAAAGCGATTCGTTCTTGAGCGCGTTGATGAGCCTGATGGTGCGCATCATCTCAGGGTCCTTGGCGTTGCATATGCACGAAGTCATGCCACAGGCGGCCAGCATCGGCAGGTAGGCACGCTCGATGGAGCTGCGCAACTCGTCGGGAGCGCCATTGGAAGTGTTGGAAAGGCCGCAAGTCGACTGGACCGGCTCCTCGAAGAGTTCGGGAAATGACTTAAGGACGTTCTGGACGGCGACGGCATGTGCCTGTCCGACCTCGACGCCGATGGGCAGAATTATCGGATCGATCCAGATGCGTGAGTTGGGAATGCCCTGGGCGTTGGCCGCCGCGACCAGCTCGTAGGCGATGGCGATGCGCTCGTCCGCGTCTATGGGAATGTGCGTCGACATGGTCAGGCCAATGATCTCGCAGTCATACTTGGCCGCCAGCGGCAGGATGTTCTCCATCTTGTCCGGCTGGGCGCTGAAAGAGTTAAGTAGAGGCGGTTGCTTACAGACCTTGATGCCGGCCTCCATCGCCTCATGATTGCTTGTGTCAAGACAGAGTTGCAGGTCGGAAGCTTCCTGTACCGTCTGGACAATCCACTCCATCAGCTCGGGGCCGCCCTTGCGAGCCGGTCCCAGGTTGATGTCGAGCAGGTCGGCGCCGGCCTCGGTGCAATCCTTGGCCAGCAGCTGAATCGGCTCCGCAACGCGGTTCTGCATCGCGTCTCCGATTGACTTGTTCATCACGTTGATATTCTCAGCGATCGCCTTCATTAAGCCTCCTGTAAGTTACAATTTTACGGCGGGATTCAGCGCCCGCAGCGTTTGCCGAAAGCGCCTTCAGCGAAGGCGGAAATATCCAAATCCGTCCCCCCGGTAACGCTACGCAGCCGACCCCGGCTTCAACCCCGCCCGCGACATTATCTCGGGAACCGCGGACTCCCATTCTACTGCCATGATGTGGACGCCGGCCACGCCATCAATATCCCTGACGCGGTTTATTATCTCGACGCAAACATTAATTCCTTCGTCCTGGGCGTCTTTCGCGGCGGTTATGCGTTCGACCACCTCATCAGGAACATCCATGCCGGCAACCCGGTTTTTCATGTACTTCGCCATGCCGGCGCTCTTTAGCGGCGCCACCCCGGCAAGTATCTTACACCGTTCGGTCACGCCCAGCTCGACACACTGGCGCATGAACTCCTCAAACTTGTCCACATTGTAAATGATCTGCGTCTGGCAGAAGTCTATGCCGGCATCTACCTTCTTTGCCAGCCGTATCGCGCGGAAAGGAAACGGGTCGGCATACGGGTTCGCGGCGGCACCGATGTAAAGCTTCGGCGCGAAGGTGATCTCCTCGCCACACTGGAACTGCGGCACGTCGCGCATATCCTTCACCATCCTGATCAGCGTTACTGAATCCAGATCGAAGACACCGAGCGACTCGGGGTGGTTGCCGAAACTCTGGTGGTCGCCGGTCAGGCAAAGCAGGTTCTTTATGCCCAGCGCCGCGGCTCCTAGTATATCCGCCTGCATCGCGAGACGGTTCCGATCGCGGCAGGTCATCTGCATGATAGGCTCAAGTCCCTGCTCGATAACGATTCTGGCCGCTGCCATGCTGCACATTCTGGCGATGGCGGTCTGGTTGTCGGTTATGTTCACCGCGTCGGCATGGCCTTTCAGGATGTTGGCCTTGTCGATGATGACCTGCGGGTCTGCGCCTTTCGGCGGACCGAGTTCGGCGGTCACTGCGAATTTGCCGTCAGCCAGGACTTTTTCCAGAGTGGAACCCGATATCATGGCTCGAACCCTTCCTTCTTCATCGTGCGCGGGCTCCCACTGTTGGATTTCGACCAGTTCTTCGGACCACCGATACGTCTCAGATTCTCCTCCAGCCCGAACGTCGCAAGCTTGTCATAAATAAGCTGCCAGACACATGGAACCTCCGCAGAGATTTCACAGTGGCCTCCCTGCGAACCGCCGCAGGGGCCGTTCAACAGCTGCTTGGCGCAGCGCGCGATGGGGCAGATGCCACCCGTGTTGAATATTACGCAATCGCCGCAGGCTACGCAGTACTCACTCCAGACATGGTGCTTCTTGACT
>JBBAAB010000034.1:0-9796 GCA_041658445.1 Thermoleophilia bacterium | reverse complement strand
GTAGGCGTTCAGGGTCAGGGTCGTGTCTTTGAGCGATTCGCCCTTGCCCACCGCGCTGGAGTCAGCCTTGACGTTGATGACGTCCGCCGAAAGCCGCTTCCCGGCCAGCTCGAACGAGGTCGAAGTACGGGTGCTCTTCTCATAAAAAAGGTCGATGACGGTGCGGCCCCGGAACGTCGGCACCTTCTTGATGTCACGCTTGGAGAGGTCGAGGAAATCGACGCGCGCCGTGGCCAGGAGCGATTCGATATCCTCGCGGGTCAGGTCGTTCATGGAAAGCAGATGCCGGTTCATGACTCTGTCCCCCCCGGTTGCAGATTTGTGGAGCCACCCATGTTCGCGCTGTGCCGGTTCATCCGGTTCATGACTCTTCCCCCTCACGGGTCGCTTCCAGGACGATCTCGTCCTTCCCATCAACTTCCGACAGACGCACGTTGATGCGCTCGTCCTGGGAAGTGGGAAGATTCTTGCCAACAATATCAGGCCGGATCGGCAGCTCGCGGTGGCCGCGATCGACCAGCACCGCCAGCTGGATGCACGACGGTCGGCCATAGTCGAAGAGCGCGTCGATGGCGGCGCGGATGGTGCGCCCGGTGAAAAGCACGTCATCGACCAGCACGATGGTCATGTCGTCGATGCTGAAAGGCAGGTTGGTGCCCTTGATCTCCGGCTGCGCCAGGCGCGAGCGAACGGTGAGGCTGCCGCGCGCGGCGACGTCGTCGCGGTAAAGGGATATGTCGAGCTCGCCCACGGGGATCTCCCGGCCGGTGAACTGCTCAATGAGTTTGGCGAGGCGATGCGCAAGGTGGGCGCCGCGGGTGTGGATGCCGACCAGAGCCAGCTGCCCCGGATCCTGGTCTTTCTCAAGGATCTCGTGGGCGATGCGGACGATGGTGCGCCCGAGCTGGTCAGCGGAAACAACTGTCTTAACAAAAACGCCGCTCACACGCGGGTCCAGGATGCGGACACGCAGCGGCGGCTATGGGGTAACTTACCTGTGAAAAGGCTCATATTGCTCCCTTGTCAGCCTCACTGGGCGTGAATTAAAGGGTGATGCACAAGCAGTAGTAGTTTATCGGATGGGGTGGGTTGGAGTCAAATGGTCCGTCCTGCGAATATTTTGGACGCTTCAACCTGATGTCTGTTCAGACTCATTGTTTACGCTGATGTCAGTTGACATACACCAGAAAAACGAGAATGGCGGCCAGAATAATTATTATCAATAAAATCATCACTACTATTGAAACGTGAACATTCGACCGCTGTGATATTCCTTTTATTCCCTCGTAGATTAAATAGATAATCGAACCACAAACCCAACCCATTAATGGATATATTACGAAACGAGAACCCCGGCCGATGACAAGCAATTTTTTCTGCCTGGCGCCTTTTTCCGGGGTTTGCAGCGGAGAACCACGTAGCCACCAAATGGGTCAATCAGTCTTTTCCAGCCACGTCATCGCATCCGCAATCCGAGATGAAGATGCTTAAAGCTCCCCTATCACTTCCATGATGCGGCGTGTGGCTTCACGGTAAGCGCGGCCCCGGGACAGGCCGGTGATATCGAGGTCGACGGGTTTGCCTACCGTTACCGTGATCCGGGGACGGTGCGGCCGGCCGTTACGTACAACCTGGTCGTTGCCGCGCAACCGAACCGGGATGACAGGTACACCCAGCTTGATGGCGAGCATACCCACGCCCGCCTGCGGTTCGCCGAAATGACCGTCGCGATAGCGGGTGCCTTCGGGAAACATGCCTATGATGTGGCCGGCCTCCACCAGTTCCTGCGCGCTACGGATTGCCTCCCGGTCGGATTCTCCCCGCCGCACCCGAAACGCCCCTACTTTGTAGAGATACCAGCCCAGCACCGGCACCTTGAGGATTTCTGCTTTGCCCATCCAGCGTATGTGCCCCGGATAAGACAAACAGAGGAATGGCGGGTCCAGGTTGCTGGAATGGTTGGAGGCGATGATCGCCGGTCCGTGCTTCGGCCAGTTTTCGGCGCCGATCACCTTTATTCCATACATCAGCCGCAGGGGCCTGGTTATCAGTACCCTGGATACTGCATAGATGAATGGAGACAATCTGTCCGCTGATGCCATTGTAGAGCTCAACCACCTTCTCTATGACCAGGCTGATTCCTGGCCGGTTTAATTCCCGGTCACTTCTCGCCTTGCCCGGCGGATCATCGCGGGATAGTCGCCCGGATAAGATCTTCGCACAATATTATGACCAGGCGACCCGTGAGTGGTCCTTTTTATTTTCCGTCCCTAAATTGATGAGTGCCGGCTGTCGAGTCCCATCATTTTTATAGGCCGGGTGGACGAAAAGATGTTGCCTAGCCCTGGCGGCCTTCCATGATCATCAGCAGCACGACACCGGCGATGGCGAGCCGAGGGTCCAGCTTATCGCTCCCCTGGGGTAGCATGTGGAACTCTCCCTTGAACAGGAACGGGTTGAAGTGCTGTTTGAGCTGGGCGACCTTCTCATCATTGACCTTGAACTCGTAGGTCTGGGGAATCAGGCTGGTCAAGAAACGCCTGAGCAGCGCCAACACCATCGCGTCCTCGTGGATGGCGCCGATCTGATTTTCGTTCACGTCGAGGATCTGCCACTCATCCTTGATGAACGAACTCCAGCCCTTGCGTCTGAAACCGCCAATCTTTTCGCCGGTGCCGGGGTCTACCACATCAAAGGCGGCATTGAAATCCATGACCTTGCGGGCCTGGATGGTGAGCCTTTCTTCCGACTTGCTCTCATCCGCGAAAACGCGTATGTCTTCTTTCAGCTTAAAGCCTTTCTGCTTCACCCACAGCAAAAGGTTGTCAGCCTGATCGGAGATAAACACCTCATGGCCGATCTTTGCGAACGACTTGCGCCTTACCTTCAGTGGTGCGGCCAGCATCTGCGGATCCATGTTTTCCTCCCGGTTGATTGCCCTGATGGCCGCGATAAGCGGTTATCGACGGCAACATTGATTTTCTCACTCGCGGTGAATTATCCTGCACTGATTTGATGAACCCGCACCAGCCTGGGCTGCTGGAGTTTCATACACCCGGGGTTTCCCCAGATGCCCGCAAAGATCCTTCGCTTCGCTCAGGATGACCTTAAACTGGATGACCTATACCTTTTTTACACTGGATGACCTTTTTGCCTAGAGGCGGCCCGCCACGATCTCGTCCACTACTTCCGGGTCGGCCAGAGTTGAGGTATCGCCCAGATCCTCCGGTTTGGTCTGTCCCGCGGCTATCTTTCTGAGAATGCGCCGCATGATCTTGCCGCTGCGTGTTTTCGGCAGGCCGGCGACGAACTGGAGCTTGTCCGGCTTGGCGATCGGACCGATTTCATCCTGCACCTGAACTCTTAAGACCTTGCGCATGTCATCAGTGCCTTCGTAACCCTCGGTCAGGGTAACGAAGGCGTAGATTCCCTCACCCTTTACCTTGTGAGGGAAACCAACAACAGCAGCCTCTGATACGGCTTCATGCGAGACCAGCGCTGATTCTATCTCGGCCGTCCCCATGCGGTGTCCGCTTATGTTTACCACGTCGTCGATGCGGCCCTGCAGCCAGTAGTCGCCATCAGGGTCGACGCTGGCGCCATCGCCGCTGAAATACTTGCCGGGGAAGCGATCGAAATATACTTCTTTCATGCGCTTGTGCTCGGGATCCCCATAGGTGCCGCGAATCATTCCCGGCCAGGGCTTATCGATGACGAGGTAACCGCCCTCATCAACATTAACCGGTGAGCCGTCCTTTCGCACTATCTGGGGCTCAACGCCGGGGAAGGGCCGGTTTGCCGAGCCGGGCTTTAAGGTCATCGCGCCCGGTAGCGGCGTGATCAGAATGCCTCCTGTCTCCGTCTGCCACCAGGTATCAACAATCGGCAACAGTTTATGACCAACATATTCGTAGTACCACATCCAGGCTTCCGGATTAATGGGCTCTCCCACGGAACCGAGCAGCCTCAGGCTCTTCATCGGGTGCTTGACGACCCAGTCATTGCCCTCGCCCATGAGCGCCCGAATCACCGTTGGCGCTGTATACAGGATATTCACCTGATGTTTTTCGACTATCTCCCACAGGCGATCCGGTTTGGGATAGTTCGGCACTCCCTCGAACATGAGGCTGGTGGCTCCATTGCTCAAGGGGCCATAGACAATATAGCTGTGCCCTGTTATCCAGCCGATGTCGGCGGTGCAAAAATGCATGTCCTCTTCGTGGTAATCAAAAATCCACCTGAAGGTTAAATGAGTGAACAAAAGATATCCCGCGGTCGTGTGAAGCACGCCCTTGGGCTTGCCGGTAGAACCGCTGGTATACAGGATGAAGAGCGGATCCTCGGCGTCCACTTCCTCGGGTGGGCAGTAATTGTCGATATCCTCCGCCGCCATCTCATCATGCCACCAGCTGTCGCGGCCTTCCTCTATCTCCGTGACACTGCCGCTTGCCCTTTCCACCACGATCACCTTTTCCACCGTGGGACAGCCGCTGAGCGCCTCATCGGCTTTTGCTTTCACCGGCACCATCTTGCCGCCGCGCATGCCAACGTCCGAGGTTATCAGCATTCTGGCGCCGCAGTCACGGATGCGATCGGCCAGCGATCCGGCGCTGAATCCGCCGAAGACGATGCTGTGAATGGCGCCGATACGGGCGCAGGCGAGCATGGCAATAGCCAGCTCGGGGATCATCGGCAGATAAATGCTGACACGGTCACCGCGCACGATGCCGTGCTTTCTCAGCACGTTTGCGAATCGGTTTACTTCGAGGGAAAGCTGTTCGTAAGTGAATGTCCTGTATTGACCGGAATCCGATTCCCAGACAAGCGCTGCCTTGTTGCGCCGCCATGTAGTCAGATGACGGTCCAGGCAATTATATGAAACATTGAGCTTGCCTCCGATGAACCAGGAGATCTCCGGTTTATAAAAATCGTACTCGAGAACCTTGTCCCACTTGCGTTGCCAGACGAGGTGCTCTTCGGCCATATCAGCCCAGAAACCCTCGGGGTCATCAATCGAGCGCTTATAGATTTCCTCGTACTGTTCCATGCTCCCGATATGCGCCTGCTCGCTGAATTTCGGCGGCGGTGGAAACTGCCGCTTCTCGTGCATAAGGACATTGATGGCTATGGGGTCGATGGTGGTTTCCTGATCTGTACCCACATCGCCGGTCTGTGTATCTGTTTTTTTCCTATCTTCAGACACGCTCTGACTCCTTGTATGTTTGCATGAAACAGCTTGTCACCACTTCTGTTTACCTTAAAATCACAGCCGGCTACCATCCCGGGTTCAAGGATTCTAACAGGAGTGCAGCGGCGCTACCAGAGTTCAGTCTCGTGAATTGACATCAATAAGGAGAATGGAACCAGCGGCGGTTAGGATGCGCGAGGATTGGGAAGTTAAAGTGCAGCTTAAGCTTTCGTTCAATTTCCGGAAGGAATACCTGAATGAAGATAATGATTTTTTTTATTTGTTTGTTTCTGCCTGTATTGGCCCTTGCGGGCACCGGTTGTGGGAGTGATACGGATGTCGTGCAGCTGGAGGGCATCGAGGTGCGTGAATACCAGGGTAAGGACCTCTCCTCGGTGGCCACCGATTTCGTCGAGAACACGATCAAGGGCCCTCAATATATAGAGCGGGAAAGCTACCGGCTGGAAGTAGCCGGCCTGGTGAAGCGGCCGCGGCAGTATACATATGACGAAGTGCTGGCACACCAGAGTTACTCCAAGGTGTCGCAGCTGATGTGTGTCGAGGGCTGGAGCGTCGACATCCTCTGGGAGGGGATGCTTGTCCGTGACCTGTTCAACGAGGCGAGCGTCAAGCCGGAGGCCAATACGGTTATCCTTTACGCTGTTGACGGTTACTCGACCTCCTTCCCCCTTTCATGGTTCTACGACAAGGACATCATCATGGCCTGGAAGATGAACGGCATCACCATCCCGCCTGAACGCGGTTTTCCCTTCCACCTGGTGGCCGAAGACACATGGGGCTACAAGTGGATCAAGTGGATAACGAAAATCGAGCTTACGAACGATCCAAACTACCGTGGTTACTGGGAATCGCGTGGATATAACCAGAGCGGAGACCGGTCGGGGCCGAAGTTGTCAAATTAGAAGCATCTCCTTCATTTATAATCAGGGCATGGTCAGCAAAACCGCCAAAACAGCATTCTTCTGGGATAAATCGTTCCTGTGGGGAATCATTGCCTGTCAGACCTTCAGGGAGCTGGACGTTTCGTTCGATCTGGTGACCGCTTCAGATATTCGCGATGACGGACTGGCCGGTTATGACATAGTCTTCGTTCCCGGCGGTTGGGCCAGCGACAAGATAATCGCTCTTGGTGATGACGGACGATCGCGCATCCGGGATTTTGTCGCCGGCGGCGGTGCTTATCTCGGTATCTGCGGCGGTGCCGGCCTGGCCCTCAGCCATGAGAGCGGCCTTGCGCTGGCGCCGGTAAGCAGGATGCCCACCCACGCGAGGGTCCCCAGCTTCAGCGGCAAGATCGGTCTTAAACATTCGGCGCGACAGCACCCGATGTGGAGGAACGTCGCCGATGATACCGCTTTTTATGCCTGGTGGCCGGGGCAGTTTTCGCTGGACGACGCGAAGGATGTCGCTGTGCTGGCCCGCTATGGCGATCCGGGCGACTATTCATATGTCACCGATCTACCCGTGCTGCCGTCGGTCGACTGGGATGCGATGGAGAAAAGCTACGGGATCAACCTCGACCCGGCACGGCTGGCGGGTGAGCCGGCTGTGATTGAAACCCGTTTCGGCGAGGGCGTGGTTTTTTTATCTTACCTGCATTTCGAGACTCCCGGCGATAACACCGGTCACACGGTACTCCTGAATATCCTTACTCACCTGGCCCGGGGGAAACGGGTGATATCCTCCGATGCCGGTTGCCTTGACCGAAGCGCGGCCTCCTTTTATTCACCGGGGCCGGATGCTGTGATATCAGCCATAGTGAATGATCTGGATAAAGCCGCTGAAGACCTGATCGCGTTCGGAAGAAACAACTATCTCTGGAGTGAGCGCAATGACTGGATTCTGCAATGGCGCCGTGGCGTCCGCGGGGTCGAATACTCGACGATTTACACCATGATTAAGACAATATCCGATCATGCCGTCCTGATTGACCAAAACGATCGGAATACGGTGAAAAAAATCCGGCGGCTGCGGATGCTGACGCTTCCATTTTTTGACGACGCCAGAAGGCTTTTGAGGCTGGAGCGGGATGCGATGGGCCGCAGCCCGATCAGTCCTCTGAAGACGGATGATCCCGAGATCGGTGCTCTCAGGGAAAAACTGTTCTCGAATTCAAAGCGGTGCGGTGGGCTTTACGAGGAAATTATCGAACTGGCGGATGAGATTATACTGCCGCTGCTGCAAGAAGATCTGAAGAAGGACCGCCGATAACGTAAAAAAGGTTTTCCGGAGTCTAAGGGCGTATTGCTCTAACGAGCAATACGCCCTTTATAATCTGTAAATCCTTCTCTGGCTTAACCCTGATGCGAAGGATCCGTGACATATTACCACCGGTTTTAGCGGTACGAATCGTGTCCGGTTCTACCAGGAAGCGGTCTTGCTCGCCTCTACCAGGTCCACGAAACCCGCGTAGTCAGTCTCCGTGATACCATCCATAACCTTGTCCACGCCACGCTGTTTAAGGTCCTCGGTCAGGACATATACCTTGTAGTCCTTCGCAACCGTACTCATTCTGTCGGTAACGCTGGTCCCGGGCATTGCCGCGTAGACGCCATCCTCATAAAGAATTATCGACGAACCCTTCGAGGCATACTTGAGGCAATCCTCGAGAGCCATGGATTCAAACGGTGATTTATTTACCAGATGAAGCATGCTGCTCCTTTCTAGAACATGAAGAAGTTTTTCTGCTCCTCCATCATTTTCTCGACCGCATCGGCTTCGATGATTTCGGGCTCGATAACAAGATCCTCGAGCGTCAGGCCACGAGACTCCATCGACGCCCTGTCGATGTAAATCTTCTCGATATCATATGCTTCCAGAGCCCGGAAGGTCGGTGAGAAGTCCTTGATACCGGTTCCGGAATTGTCCATGCCCTTCTTGATGGCGAGCACACCATCGTCGATAAAGAGCACACTGACGTCCTGGTCATACGCGCCCATGATCAGCACGTTCTCCAGGCCTTCAAACGAATAAACCGCACCGTACGGTGCCGTACGGAAAACAACCATTAGTTTTGCCGTTTCCTCACTCACTGATATTCACCCCTTCCTAAGCTCTGAATTCGACGAGGCGATCGGCCTCGATCGCAAGTTCCGTGAGCATCCCCAACCCGCCGATCGTAAAACCTTCCGCCGTGACGGTATCGTTGATACCACGGCGCTTGGCGGCAGCCACGCATACGATAAAATCAATGTTGTTCTCGGTTCCCAGCTGCGTCCACCGTTTCTGGATGTGCCGGTCGTCCGACTGCGGTTCCATCAACTTGGTGGAATTCAAAACGCCATCCTGGTAGAAGAACACACGCAGGATCTCGTGCCCCTTGGCCAGAGCCGCCTTGGCAAACTGATAGGCGCTGTCGGATGCTTCGTGCTGATACGGGCTTTCCATCACTAATACTCCAAGTTTCACTGCTGTCACCCCTTCCTGATAAATCGTTGTTGTTCCTTTTTCCCGGACATTTACTCGGACTTCCCCGCCCTTACGAGGTTTAGCTCTAATTTAAACGGGTTTCCCCAATGAGTTCACCCCACGTTCCCCACAGCGGTGCTGTTAAAAGGCGACTGCCCACGGAATCTACCCCGGAAGACAGCCGCCCTTGAAAGCCAACCGTAAAACGATACGCCTACAGGGTCAGGCCATGTCAATATAGCCGCACGGACATTCCTCGGCGCACTTGGCGCAACCCACGCAGACCTCAAGCTTGAACTTGTACGGGTTTCCGTCCTCATCACGCTCACCGAGCTTCGTGACTGCATTGTAAGAGCAGAATGAGTAGCAATTGCCGCAGTCAAAGCACATACCGCAGCTCATGCAGCGAAGCGATTCTTCCTTGGCCTGGTCGTCAGTCCAGGTTGAGACGACTTCGTTGAAGTTGCCCTTGCGGTCGTCGACGGGGATATGCTGCTTTTCGATGCGAACAGCCTCGGCATAGTAGTTGAGCGCCATGTTATCGGACTTGATGACCTTGTCCGGAAATTCCTTGGGAATCTCCTCGCCGCGGATATGATAGTCCATGGCGTTCGCGGCCTTGCGTCCGAGGCCAATGGCCTCGGTCACGGTGCCCAGCCTGTTGGTCACGTCGCCGCCGGCCCATACACCATCTTCGCTGGTGGCGCCGGTGGCCTCGTCGACTGTTATCCAGCCCTTCTCGTCCTTGAAGGTGTCGAGACCGTCGAACTGGGCGCCCTGGCCGATGGCCGGCAGCACAACGTCGCAGTTGATGACGAACTCGGAACCTTCGATGGGCTCCGGACGCCGGCGGCCGCTGTCGTCGGGCTCGCCAAGCTCCATCCTGATGCACTTGAGGCCGGTCACCTTGTCGCCGTCGCGGATTATCTCCACCGGGGCGGTCAGATATTCGATATTGATGCCCTCTTCGAGAGTGTCGTCGATCTCTTCTTCCTCGGCCGGCATCTCCTCGCGGGTACGCCGGTATACTATCTGTGAATCGGCGCCCATCCTCCAGGAAACACGTGCCGCGTCGACAGCACTGTTACCGCCGCCGATAACCAGCACTTTCTTGCCGCTGACGTGGAAGTCCTCGCCGGCGACCACCCTGTTGAGAAATTCGACAGCGCTTATGACACC
>JBBAAB010000033.1:0-9961 GCA_041658445.1 Thermoleophilia bacterium | reverse complement strand
GTACCGATGGCCAGGGCTTTCTCACAGTAATACTCGGGACAGATCGCAGCGACCGGCAGATCGGAGATATCCTCACCGAGCCCGCCTTCCTCGACAACCTGGGCGAGAATGGTCATGATCCGGGAGTTGTCGACGCAGCTGCCTAAGTGCAGAACCGGCGGCATACCGACGGTTTCGCAGACCTCACGCAGTCCGTCGCCGGCTTCCTCCAGCATTTCCGGCTGCAGCAGCCCGTGCTTGGCGGACGCGTGAGCGGCGCAACCGGTCTGAACCACCAGGATATTGTTCTTGATGAGCTCTTTCACCAGGTAGATAATTCCCTCGTCCTGCGTGACCCGAGGGTTATTGCAGCCGACGATGGCCACGGCGCCCTGGATCTTGCCGTTCATGATGTTGTCATTCAGCGGCCGGAACGATGCGCGGTAGCGCCCGCCCAGCATGTAGTTGATGTACTCGTGGGAGAACCCGGCCACCAGGTCGCCTGTGTACTGCGGAATGGTGACTTCACCGCGATTGACGTAGTTATCGACACCCATTTTGACGATTTCCTTGGCGATATCCAGAGCCCGCTCTTCTTCGAACTCAACATGCGTAGCGTTGGGGATCTTCGCCTTGGGCGAAGTTGTGATCAGCTTGGTGTGGAACTTCTCAGCCAGCGGCTGCAGCGCCTGCAGGACACACTGGACATCGACGATCATGGCGTCGACAGCGCCGGTGATGATCGCCAGCTCCTGGTGCAGGAAGTTACCCGCCGGCGGAATGCCGTGACGCATGAGCACTTCGTTGGCGGTGCAGCAGATGCCCGCGAGGTTGATGCCCTTGGCGCCCTTGCTTTTGGCATACTCGATGACTTCCGGATCCTGGGCGGCGGCAACGATCATCTCTGACAGCGTCGGTTCGTGGCCGTGAACGATAATGTTGACCTCGTCCTCCTTGAGGACGCCCAGGTTTGCCTGGGAGACGATCGGCTTCGGTGTGCCGAAGAGGATATCGGAGAGGTCGGTAGCCAGCATGGCTCCACCCCAGCCGTCGGCAAGCGATGTGCGCATACCCTGGTCGAGCAGGTGGTCAGCATCCTGGTCGACACCAACGTGGGTGCGATGCATGCTCTCGACCACCTCGCGGTCGACGCCGCGTGGCACTATCTTGAGCTTGTGCCAGATATCCTGTCTTTTTTGAGGCGCGCGCGACACATATGTCAGCTCGTCGTCGACAACGCCGTTGAAATTATCCAGGGCCTTCTGAGCCACGTCGCCGGCGATGTCGTTCATCTCGCGGCCTTCGGTTGATATGTTCATTATGGCGGCCACGGCGTTGAGTTTCTCCGGATCCTTGATGGAGTAACCCTGGACCTTGCCTTTGGATACGGCCAGCAGCGTGCGGGCAATATCGCGGCCGTGATCGGAGTGCGCGGCAACGCCGCCGGCGATGGCACGCACCATGTAACGGGCGCCGATCGTGCCGTGTGTAGCTCCGCAGATGCCGGTCTTCTCCTCGGCATTCTTGCCGACCAGGCGGCAGGGACCCATGGCGCACAGCTGACAGCAGGAGCCCGCCGCGCCGATCGGACATGCCTTCATCTCGTCCACGCGGGAAAAGACGGTGCTGATGCCCGCGGCGTCTGCCTTCTTAAGCATCTCGAGCGCCGCCGGATCTATACTTTTTGCGTGCGGCTCCGCCTTTTTCTTTTTGTCTTTGGTTTCTTCTGAATCACTCATGACGCAACTTTCTCCTTGGTTTGTGCCTGAAGTTCTTCTATGGCCTTCCGTACCAGCTTGACCGCATCCGGATGACGCATGACCAGGATGTCGGTGCCGGCGAGCAGCAGGGTTGTAGCGGTTATAGCCTCCCAGAGGATGCCCCGGGTTTCCACGTTTCCGTAGGTAGGTTCTTCTTCCTCGCTAACCCGGGATTCCTTCGCTTTCCAGGTCTCAGGCGCCATGTTGTTGAGGATCGGCATCTGCATCTTGCCGTCGTTCTGCACGAGCGCGGCCAGCCGGTCCCTCTCCATAATAGAATAGCAATACTCAAGCCCGTATCCCAGAGCGCCGGTAGTCGGATCGATGATGATTTTGTCCTCGGGCACGCCCAGCTGCGTCAGGAGTACGTTGAGCTGTTTGGCAAGGTTCACGTCCATCGAGGTGAAGCCGACGACGGGTTTCTTGTAACCCATCGCGGCAGCGCCGATCAGGCGGTGGTTGGATTCCTCCACCGGGCCCAGGGGAATGTTGGCATCGGGCATGGCCTCGGCCACCTTCTTGAGCACATCGGCATCCTTATCGGGGGTGCCGGTGCCGTAAACAAACAGCGGGATGCTCACCGCCTCCATTACTTTCTTCACGGTCTCTGCCGCTGACTCGGGAGAAGCGTCACTGCCGTTGGGATCAATACTGCGCAGCTGCAGGCAGATGGCGTCGGCGCCAAACTCGTCCTGGCATTTCTTCGCCCAGGCGACCGGATCGCTCATGACGTCCTCATATACCTTGCGAACCGTCTCTGGCCAGTCCGGCTGCGACTCGTCATAGACTTCCATCGCAATCATGGGAGGATTCGGCATATCACCTTCCCACAAATGGAACGGAAAAGAAGACTCGCCCCCTACTTTTTTGTCAGCTCCAATGATTACCTCGCGGATACTTCCCTTGCAATTTTCAATTGGCAATTCAAATGACAAGGCAACCCTCTCTTTCGTCAGGATTCCCGGGAAGGTGGTGGCCAAACTGTTTTGTCTGGGTCCGCCCATAGCCCGTAAAAATGAAAGGTTCGAGCGCGCATGCCACCGCGAACTCGGACCTTGATCGAGGACATCAACCGCATCTGACCCGGGCGGGCCATAAACGGTCGCGCCTCAACTTGCCCGTACTTAGTTCTTTGTTTCACAAGCGTACGGTAAGGAAGGATAATACCACCGCAAAGCGCCGTGCGTCAATAAGATTTGAATATAGGAGGGAATGACCAATATCACCTGAAGACAGACATGCATCTTTGCCGCCCATAATACCCATGGATGCAATGCGGTCAGGTTGCTCATATTTACATGCTTAATATTGGCCGCTAATGGATATCTTAAAAGGACACACGCGATTAAAACCGTCCGATTACTTTAGCCGGGAAAAGTCAGTCAATCCTAATGAGGAGGAAAAAATGGGCTACACACAGGTAGCGCTCGAAGACAAACTATATGAAATGTACCCGGAATTGATGAAGAACGGGATAGCTCTGAGGTTGAGTTTTGACGAGGATAAAAATTCATGGGTAGTTGGTTTTGTCAAAGGCGATCACAGCCGCCATGCCTTCCTGGACAAGAACGATGCGGATATGTGCATGGACGGTCAGCAGTGCATTTACCTGGGCGTACTGGTCGCACAGTATATAAAGGACCTTGAACAGGAGACTGGTATCGCCTGAAAAGCCTGTTGTTTATAAAACCAGGTCCTCCGACCTGTTTTGAAGGAGATGATTCACATGACGGTTATTGAGTATGCCGGGAGCAAGATCAGCCTCGATGATGATGGATATCTGGAAGACAGCGAAGAGTGGAACGAGAATATAGCCAGGGGGTTGGCTAAAAACGAGGGCATCGACGAACTTGACGCCGGGATGATGGACGTTATCCGCTTTATGCGCTCATATTTCGTCAACTACAATTCCTTCCCCGTACTGAATTCAGTATGCAAGAATGTCCACCAACCGAAAGAGTGCGTCAACGAGGAATTTATCGACCCGCTTAAAGCCTGGAAGATTGCCGGACTCCCCAACCCCGGAGACGAGGTTATCTCCTACCTGAAGCGTTGATTAATCATGTCACGCCTGGCTCCCGCTCAACCACCGGAGAGCTTACGTGTCTATGACCTGTGTTTCCTGAGAATCAACGCTCCCACGCCACCCGCAAGCAGCCCGGCTGCCGGCACCAGCAACATCAGGCCGGTGCTGGGAAGTACGGTTGGCGTCTCACCCTGTGCCACTATGACTGGTGTATAGGCGTCAGTCTGCACGGATGCCTCGACCGTAAACGTGAATGGACATTCCTCCAAAGTACCATCGAAAGGGATGCGCAGAGTAATCGTGTGGATACCCGGTGCTGCGTCTGCGGGAACCGTGAAGCTGCCGCTGAATTCAATGATGTCTAAGACGGTGGGAATGGTTGCGATGTGGATTCCGTCCCACATCACCATCACGGGCTCGCCGGGAGCGGCCGGGCCGCTCGCGCTGACGGTACTGCCGGTTGCGCCTGATAAGGGCGTCACGGTGGCCATTTCGCAGTAGGTCTAGGCATTGGCGGTCGCCGCAAAACCAAGCATGACAATCAGCATCAGCATACACATGAGCATAAATTTTGCCTTCATCTTCTCTCCCCTTTTTGGATGCCGTGACAATTCGATTAATTCAATAGGCATAGAATATCACTATTTGTGCGAAAGCAAATCAAACCCGGTCGGAGGCGATCGCCTTAGCGCCTGCCTTGCCGATTCCTGTTAGCGTCGGCGGCGCATCATCAGCACGAAACCCAGGCCTGCCGGGCCGCCCATTTTTTCCCTTATATCGCGAAGCCTATTCACTATGCCTCGAGGCATCCCGCGCCACTCTTTCCGCGCTTTCGCCCAAAAAAGAGCGTCCGAACAGAAGTCGGTCGACCTGATAGCAGTTCTGGGCGAAGCCATCGCCCTGTTTACCGGTACCCATCCGCAAGCGCGCGTTATTTGGCAACCTGACGCGACACAACCGGCCAAGGTGATGGCCGACCCCGTGAAGATCCAGCAGGTGATGCTCAATCTGCTGAAAAACGCACTGGATGCGCAGCAGACCGCCGGCCATGCACAGGAACCGATCGAGGTGCGGTTCCGCGCGGAAGCCGGCGCCTATCTCGTCACCGTACGCGATTCCGGTTGCGGGCTGGAACCCGGACAGTTCGCGCACCTGTTCGAACCGTTCTTCACCACCAAACCCGAGGGCCTCGGTTTGGGCTTGTCGCTTAGCAAAGGCATTATCGAATCGCTTGGGGGAACGCTGTCGGCAGAGGCCAAGGACGACAATGCAGGGCTGGCGGTATGGTTCAGCCTGCCGAGGGAAGAATTATGAACGAACGCGATGCGGTGCTATTTGTGGTCGACGATGACGCGGCGATGCGCCGCTCGTTGGCTTATCTGTTCGATTCGGCGGGATGGCGTGTGGCGTCTTTCGAGTCGGCGCATGACTTTCTCGACCGTTACGACGGGCATGTGCCGGGCTGCCTGGTGCTCGACGTGTGCATGCCCCTGATGAGCGGATTGGAACTGCAACAAACGCTCAAAGATCATGGCGTACACCTGCCCATCATCTTTCTGACCGGCCACGGTGATTTAGCCATGGCGGTGCAGGCAATGAAATCCGGCGCCTGCGATTTTATCGAAAAGCCGTGCAAGGATCAGGTATTGCTCGATGCGGTTACGCGCGCGGTGCAGCGCAGCATCGAGGAGTGCCGGATCAGTACGCAAACCCGCACAGCGCAAACCGCCCTGGCGACCTTGACCGCGCGCGAGCGCGAGGTGGCGGAATTGATGGCCGCCGGCAAGCCCAACAAAATCATCGCCCGCGAGCTGGCAATCAGCGACAAGACCGTCCAGGTGCACCGCCATAACACGATGGAAAAGCTGGGCGTGCATTCGGCGGCGGAAATCACCCATCTGTTGATGGAGGCTAAAGCGGGGCATCCTGGCTCGCATTAGGCGCTAAAGTTCGGACTTGATCTGATATGTAGCCGGACTCGGATAGCCCAGATGTCCTTCAGCTTGAGCGGGACCTTCTGGCCTACCGGCTTCCCTTTGTTCCACGGTTCGCGATGATGGACGGCGATATTGGTGCGCCTTGTAGAGTAAGGAGCCATCAACGTGCGCTTTTTCTGGGTGGTCGGTGTTCGACCCATACCCGCTGGCTGCGTGCGCTGCCAGCGCCTGATTCATCATTCATCCTGCAGTGGCGCTTGGCCTGTGCGCGCTTCCAGTTCGGCCAATTCAGCGGACTCGGCAGCGGTGAAAACTCGCGAGCGGGTGTGGAAGGCCTTGCCTTCCGGCCCTTCGAGCGAGAAGGTGCCGCCGTGGCCTTCGATCACGTCGATGATCAGTTGCGTGTGTTTCCAGTACTCGTATTGCGACTTTCCGATATAGAACGGGCAGCCGCCGATTTCGCCGAGCAGCACGTCACCGGCACCGGTGGTGATCTCGCCCGGTAGAAAACAATTGGCCGCGCTGTTGTCGCAGCACCCGCCGGATTGATGAAACATCAGAGGGCCGTGTTTTTTCTTCAGCTGTTCGATCAACTCCAGGGCTGCATCCGTGGCAATGACTTTTTCAACCATGGTTTTCTCCCATAAAAAGGGGCGGTTGCCCGCCCCCGAAATGCTTACAGCAAGAAAGCGGGGAACTTCTGGCTAGAATAAGCCCAGCTTCTTCGGGCTGTAGCTGACCAGCAGGTTCTTGGTCTGCTGATAGTGATCGAGCATCACCTTGTGCGTTTCACGGCCGATTCCGGATTCCTTGTAGCCGCCGAAGGCGGCGTGTGCGGGATAGGCGTGGTAGCAGTTGGTCCATACGCGGCCAGCCTTGATGGCGCGGCCCATGCGGTAGGCGGTATTGCCATCGCGCGTCCAGACGCCGGCACCCAGGCCATAGAGCGAGTCGTTGGCGATTTCGAGGGCTTCCGCTTCGGTCTTGAAAGTGGTCACGGCGAGCACCGGCCCGAAGATTTCTTCCTGGAAGATGCGCATCTTGTTGTGGCCCTTGAACAGGGTCGGCTGGATGTAATAGCCGTCGGCCAGATCGCCTTCCAGAAGAGCACGCTCGCCGCCGATCAGCAATTCGGCGCCTTCCTGCTTGCCGAGATCGAGATAGGACATGATCTTGGTCAGCTGCTCTTTGGAGGCCTGGGCGCCGATCATGGTGTCGGTATCGAGCGGGTTGCCCTGCTTGATTGCCTTGACGCGCTGGAGGACTCGCGTCATGAACTTGTCGTAAATGGATTCCTGGATCAGCGCACGCGACGGGCAGGTGCACACTTCGCCCTGGTTGAAGGCGAAGAGCACCAGACCTTCGATGGCCTTGTCGAAGAAGTCGTCGTCGGCATCGGCGATATCGGCGAAGAAGATGTTGGGCGACTTGCCGCCCAGTTCCAGCGTCGCCGGAATCAGGTTGTTGGCAGCGGCCTGGGCGATCACCCGGCCGGTGGAGGTAGAGCCGGTGAAGGCGATCTTGGCGATGCGCTTGCTGGTGGCGAGCGGCATGCCGGCTTCGCAACCAAAGCCGTTGACGATGTTGAGTACGCCGGGTGGCAGCAGATCGGCGATCAGTTCGGCCAGGATCATGATGCTGATCGGGGTCGATGAGGAGGGCTTCAAGACCACGCAGTTGCCGGCGACGATCGCCGGAGCCAGTTTCCAGGCCGCCATCAGGATCGGGAAATTCCACGGAATGATCTGGCCGACCACGCCCAGCGGTTCATGGAAGTGATAGGCGACGGTGTTTTCGTCGAGATCGCTGAGCGCACCTTCTTGGGCGCGCATGCAGCCGGCGAAGTAGCGGAAATGGTCGATGGTCAGCGGAATATCGGCGTTCAGCGTTTCGCGGATTGGCTTGCCGTTGTCGACGGTTTCGACATAAGCCAGCAGTTCCAGGTTCTGTTCCAGGCGATCGGCGATCCTGAGGAGGACGTTCGCGCGATCGGCGGGGGCGGTGCGTCCCCACTGGTCAGCGGCGGCATGGGCGGCATCCAGCGCCAGCTCGATATCTTCGGCGCCCGAACGGGCGGCTTTCGTGAAGATTTTGCTGGAGATCGGCGTGATGACGTCAAAGTACTCGCCTTTGACCGGCGGCACCCACTTGCCGCCGATAAAGTTGTCGTATTTGGCCTTGAACTGAACTTTGGCGCCGGCGGCGCCGGGTGCGGCATAAATCATGAATGTCTCCTCGATATTGTGGATAACTGTCGGCGCCTCCTGAACATGGCGGCGCCGGCTGCGGCCGAAGCCAGCCCGGCCGCCGGCACCAGCAGCATCAGGCCGGTGCTGGGAAGTACGCTGGGCGTCTCACCCTGTGCCGCTATTGCTGGGGTGTAAGCATCGGTCTGAACCGACGCGACGACCGTATAGGTGAAGCAGATCGCCTCGGTCCGCCTGTCATGCGGGAGACCTACGGTGTAAGTGCCAATCGCCGCGTCAGCGGGGACGGTTACCATGCCGCTGTAGTTGCCGCTGCCGTAGCGCTTGCGGTAAGGCTTCTGACAGCGCAGGTGCCGGTGGAGATCACCACCCCCGGCCTTGTCGGCGTAGATATAGCGGTAGATCCACTCCGGGCTGATGCTGATTCCTCTTTCGTCACGGAGTCTGGCCGCTGCCTGCTCGGGGCTTAAATCGAATCTGATCAGCGATTCGACCAGTTGCCAGTCGTCATCGCTGATCTTCCTGCTCACGGCGGCCTGGCGGCGTTGTTGCGTTAGTTTGTGAGCCTGGACGGGCCGGTAGCCCCTGAGACCTTTGTTTCGCTTAAGCTCCCTGCTAATCGTGGACTTGTGCACACCGATCTCCCTGGCTATCTGGCTCTGCTTAAATCCCGCTTTCAAAAAGCTGTAAATCTGGTATCTTTGCTCTTGGGCAAGCTGCGCGTAGTATCTCACAAGTGCTCCTTTTACTTGGACGTTTTAGAAGCACTGATGCTACCGCAGCCTGCCTCTTAAAACGACCTCGTGTTGCACTTGGGAGTTGAATCCGCCTCGTGAAAAGTATTCTTTCTCAATCCAGGTTGACCTGCAAGCCCGGAATTGCTCAAATTGCCTGTCTCATCACCACTTGACCCGCTGCTTCAGCGCCCAAGTGTCAGCTCGGCCGCCTTCAGCGTGTTCCGCATCAGCATGGCGATGGTCATCGGGCCGACACCGCCGGGAACCGGGGTGATGGCGCGGGCTTTTTTGCTTACGGCCTCAAAGTCCACATCACCGACAAGACCGTTATCAGTACGATGTATTCCCACATCGATCACGGTTGCGCCTTCTTTTACCATGTCCCCCTTGATCAGCTCAGGCACTCCGACTGCGGCTACCAGCACGTCAGCGTTCCGGGTAACAGCGCCAAGATCTTTAGTCCTTGAATGACAGATCGTGACAGTGCAGTTCTCAGCAAGAAGAAGCAGCGCCGCCGGCTTGCCGACGTTATTGCTCCTGCCGGCCACGACGGCGTTAGCGCCCTCCAGTTCGGTGCCGCTCCGCTTAAGGAGCTCGATCACTCCCGCCGGCGTGCAGGACACAAAGCCGGGCACGCCGATTGCCAGCCTGCCCACGCTTACCGGGTGAAACCCGTCAACGTCCTTATCGGGATCGATACTCAGGATTATACGGTCCTCGTCGATATGGCCCGGCAACGGCAGTTGCACCAGCAAGCCGTGCACATCCTCCTGTTTATTGAGCCTGTCTACCAGCGCCAGCAGTTCAGCTTCGGTAGTCTCGGCCGGAAGGACATGCTTGATCGATTTAAAGCCGATCTCCAGGCAAGCTTTCTCCTTGTTGTTCACATATACCTGGGATGCCGGATCCTCGCCCACCAGCACAACCGCCAGTCCGGGCGTGATTCCGTGTTCGGACTGCATCTTCTTCACTTCTTCAGCCAGCTTGGCGCGGATATCGGCCGAGATCTGCTTGCCGTCTATGATTTCTGCTGCCATGGATGATCCTTTCGTAAAAAATTTGCCGCTGCGGGTTTATTACATAATCAGGCGCGATTGCTCGTGCGCTTTTAGCAAGGTAATGCCCCTGCGAGGTCCCAACTTTTGGAAAGCCGCCTCAGGCGGTGGCGAAAATCTTATCAAAAAGAGGGGTGACGCCGCCAACTGACGGCGAATCATCAGGTAGTTCGAGCAGGGACTGACCGGCCACTTCGGCCGCGAACAGTCCGGGGTCTTCCGGCAGGGTCGCCACTAAAGGCAACTGCAGCCGCTCGATT
>JBBAAB010000032.1:0-9986 GCA_041658445.1 Thermoleophilia bacterium | reverse complement strand
GTGGATTCCCCGCGGAGAAAGAACTGCAGTTGCTTCACGCCCTCGTAAGCCATCATGGAGAGCTGGAGTGGGGCGCTCCAAAAAGACCACAGAGCGCCGAGGCGCTCACGCTGCACCACCTGGATAATCTTGACGCCAAGGTGAAGGGCTTTTACGAGGTCGTCGACGGAAGGGGAGAAGTCCCCTGGGACGAATTACAAAACCTGTTCCGCCGTCCGCTGACAGAACCGAAAGCAGCCGACCGCTAGTCTTCTTCCTTCAGGGAACGGTTGATCTGGTCGCCGGTTTCCTCGTCGATCTCAACACCGGGCTCCGTGGCCTTGATCGGTTCACCCGTGTCAGGAGTGACGAAGGTTTCACCGCTGACCATGGCGTCGAAAGCTTTTGCTTTCAGCCGGGCGCGCGTCTCGTCTATCCGTTTCTTCATTTCATCGCGGTCGAGTCTTGTGGGCTCGGGTTTGGCCAATGGCTCGGGAGCGTCAACGGCTTTATCGCCGGACTCTCCCATGGTGGGTTCTCCCTCGGCCGGTGTACTCAGCGTCGCGAACTCGTCTTCTACGGAAACAGGTGCAGCCGCTTCAGATTCATCCGGTGTTACCCTTGCCGATTTGGGGGCCTCTTGCGCCGTGGCCGCTTCTTCCTGCACAACGACATCCGCAGGCCGTTCTTCTTCCTCTGTCAACATCTCTTCGACAACGGTCTCCGCGACTTCGCCTGAGGCGGATTCGCCTGAGGCTTCTGTAACTTCGACGGTTTCGGCAGGGCCCTCCTCCATCTGATCGGACGCAATATCTTCCTCTACCAGGGGCGGGGCGCCTGCTTCCGCAGTCCCGGCATCCTCTTCAACCGGTGCGGCAATGGCCGGCTCGCCTATGACTGCCTCCATGATTTCCGCTTCTTTCTCGTCCGCGACCGCTTTGGCAAACGGCTCTTCCAGGCTGGCCTCAACCTGGCGTCTGCTTTCCTCTATTCTCGACTCGAGGTCAACCGAGGTTGTTGCAGACCCGGTAGCCGTTCCCATGGCCGTCTCATTAGCTGCCGGCAGCTGCGGCTGGCCACCACCCATGAGCCTGTGTCTAACATCTTTTCGTGACAATAAAAACGCCAACCCGGCGCCGATAGCTCCGCCAAGCAGAAAACGGGAAAACTTTGCCATTGGATCATCCCTCCAGCATCAGTAGTGAGGACAACATCATATTACCAGTGTCGGCCAAATCAAAGGATATCAGGAAAACGCATGCCTCCCTGTTTTCCTCAGGAGTCCTTCCCCGGACCCTTGCCCATGAACTTTCTCAACTCCTCTAATCTCCCAGTCAGCTCCTTCTCAAACCCCCTGTCGGTGGGTTTGTAATAACGCTCCGGTTTCTTGCCTGGCGGGAAATAACCCTGCGATATCAGTGCATCCGGAAAGCTGTGAGGATACTTGTATCCTGCCCCGTGCCCCAGGTTTTTAGCGCCCGGATAGCTGGAATCCCTGAGGTGTTTTGGCGGCCGCTTTGTCCCCTCCAGCCCGACGTCTTTCATCGCCGCGCCGATTGCCGTGCAGGAGGCGTTGCTCTTGGGCGCCAGCGCGAGATAGGTGACTCCCTGGGCCAGGTTCAACTGGCACTCGGGCAGGCCGACGAATTCAACCGCGCGTGAAACGGCTGTGGCCACGACCAACGCCTGGGGATCGGCGTTTCCAATGTCTTCCGAAGCGAAGATTATCATGCGGCGCACGATGAACTTTGGGTCCTCCCCGCCGGTCAGCATAACTGCCAGCCAGTATATGGCGGCATCGGGATCGCTCCCCCTCATGCTTTTGATAAATGCTGAGACGGCATCGTAATGGAGGTCGCCACCCTTCTGGTAGAAGACCGGCTTGCGGCGGATCGCCTCGCTGAGGATCTCTTCCGGTATCTCGCCTTTTTGATTTAGAGGAACAAGTCCCGCCGCAGTCTCCAGGATGATCAATGCCGCCCTTGCGTCTCCGCCGCTGGCGCGTGCGATCGAATCGAGACCCTGTTTGCCCAGGACAAGCTCCCGCTCGCCAAGGCCGTGCTCGGCATCCCGCATGGCTTTATTCATTACCATCTCCAGATCGGCCACCGTCAGCGGCTTGAGTTCATACAGTTCGCATCTGGATATAAGTGGTCCGATAACCTCAAAATAAGGGTTCTCGGTGGTCGCCCCCACGAGGGTCACCAAGCCGCTTTCCACTACAGGGAGCAGGGCGTCCTGTTGTCCCTTGCTGAAGCGGTGGATCTCGTCGACGAAGAGGATCGTATGGTGGCCGAGCATTTCGAGTTCGTCTTCCGCCTCGGCGAAGACACGGCGCAGGTCGGCTACGCCTGAGCTTACCGCGCTCACCTGACGGAAATTTGATTTCGTTGTGTGGGCGATGATGCGGGCCAGGCTGGTCTTGCCGACTCCGGGAGGTCCAAAAAAGATCATGGAGGGTACGCGATCCGACTGGATCGCTTCGCGCAATACGCCACCCGGCGCCAGTATTTCGGCCTGGCCCACGAACTCCTCGAGCGTTACCGGCCGCATGCGATGGGCCAGAGGCGCGTCTCTTGGCGTTTCCCCTCTATGTAGTCCAAACAGGTTCGGATCACTCATGCCCCGATTTTATCACGGTAACAGGTGTAGCCGCCTGCAGAACGCAAATCCGCGGCCTGGCCGCTGCGACCCAGTTTGACACCGCTTGAGCTACTGTCTAATCTTTTATCAGCGGTATAGTCCGTTTCTCACTTTTTATTTCGTTCACAGATCATTCTTCCTGATCCCTAGGGAGGTTCATTGAAAGCAGTAATACTCGTTGGCGGCCAGGGTACGCGATTACGTCCCCTGACGCTTGGTACTCCCAAGCCGATGGTTCCCGTGGCCAACAAACCATTTGTCTCCTATGTCATGGAGCATCTCAAGAACCATGATATCGGTGAGGTGATTTTTTCCATGGGCTACCTGCCCGACGGTATCAAGGCTTACTTTGGCGACGGCAGCGAGTTCGGCCTCAAGGTGACCTATGTCGTCGAGGACCGGCCCCTGGGTACCGCGGGCGCCGTCAAAAACGTTGAGGAGCATGTGCGCGACGGTGATTTTCTGGTGCTGAACGGCGATATCCTTACGGACCTCGACATCACCAGCCTGATCGAATTCCACAAGGAAAAGAACGCAACCGGCACCATAGCCCTGACCCCGGTTGACGATCCCACCGCTTATGGCCTGGTACGGATCGGCAGCGAGGGCGATGTTCTTGGTTTTCTGGAGAAGCCCAGCTGGGACCAGATAGACACAAATCTCATCAATGCCGGAACTTATGTTTTAAAGAGCGAGGTTTTCGACCTGATTCCTGAGGGGACAGAATACTCCTTTGAGCGCGGCGTCTTCCCACGGCTTGTCGGCAAGGGACTCTTCGGTTTTCGTAGCGATTCCTACTGGATGGACATCGGCACCCCCGAAAAGTACCTGCAGGCCAACTACGATATCCTTGAGAAAAACGTGGAGACGAACATCTCCGCCTGTCTCAACCAGGACTTCGTCTGTGTCCAGGGAAAGATCGACCTGGAGACCGGGGCGAAACTGGTGCCGCCGGTCATAATTGGCGAGGGGTCCAGGATCATGGCGGGCGCCAGGGTCGGACGGATGGCCATCATCGGCGCCGGTTGTACTATCGAGTCGGGTAGCATCGTCGAGGAATCCATTCTTCAGGATGGCTGTACACTCAAAGAGAATGTAACCGTGCGGCGCAGTATCGTGGGTAAAGGGGCGTCGCTGGGTTCCGGTACTGTAGTGTCGGGAGGAGCAATTATCGGCGAGGATGCAGTGATCGAAGGTGACAACATGCTCACAAATCACATCAGGATTTATCCCGGAACAGTCATAAGGGAAGGCTCGATCAAGTTCTGACCAGCGCAAGCGCGGAGTTCGCCGCTTCTGCTACTGTGATTTCTCTCAGTTCGCCCTCTTCATAAATCCTGAATCTGGCATCGTCACCCTCAAGCTCATGCAGTCTGTCTGCCAATCCGGTTAGTCCCGTCTGTCCGATCGCCCAGGCCGCCAGGCCCCGAACCGCGGGGTCGTCGTTCTGAAGGCTCTCCTTAAGAACCGTCTCTGAGCCGGGTATGTCTTCAATGCCGGCATCTGCCATGCGTCCCAGGGCCCAGAGCACACCTTTCCTGAAGACATTCTCTTCATCCTCGCTGTGCAGAGAGACGATTATCGGTGGGATGTCCGTAAAAGCGCGGGGGCGGGCGCGCACGATTTCCCCCAGAAGCTCCGGGGCGCTCCAGCCCATGCCGCCCGACTCCTCCCGGGCGGACCAGATCAGACGCCTTACTACGTTCCTCAAAAGCTCCGGCTTGTCGGGGTTTGAGGCTTTGGCGGCGGCGCCCATTGCCACGATGGCGCGCCAGCAGAGGAGTTCTTCCTTGTTGTATGCCAGGGAAACAAGCACCCCGAATGTTCTCTTGTTTCCTGCGGCAAGCTGCGCGACCCGCTCGTAGTCGGCTTCCAGCAAGGCTTCTCTGATCTCATTTTTCAGGGAGGTCACGCGATAATCCCCGCACGATTTGAATTAAAAAAAGCCGCGCGTCGAAACAAAATGCTGCGAGCGAAGCCATAGGAAAGTCTACCCGAAACGAGGTAGCCGAAACGCGAGAAATCCGAGACGGCGTCGAGGACGGCTTATCTGCCGATGCCCTCGTATGTGAACCCGGCCGCCCTGATCTCCTCGGGGTCGAGGAAATTACGGCCATCGATGATGAGCGGGTAGCGCATCCTCTCCCTGATCTCTTTAAGAGGCAGGTGTGAGAATTCCCCCCACTCTGTTACCAGCACGACGGCGTCGCTGTCTTTCACGGCCGAGAGGACATCGTCGCACAGAAGGATGCCCCTTACCGCCTTGGCGGCATAAGGTATGGCAACCGGGTCATAAGCCTTGACCAGGGCGCCGTCGCCCAGCAGTCTGGATGCCAGCACGATGGATGAAGCCTCCCTGAGGTCACTAGTGTCCGGTTTAAAAGCGAGGCCCAGCAGGGTTATGGTCTTGTCGGTGAGCGTCCCCAGGTGCTTCTGAAGTTTATTGACGACGCGACGCTTTTGCAGTTCGTTGACCTCGATGACCGCAGTGAGCAGCTGGAAGTGATAGCCGGAGTTGCCGGCAATCTGCTTTAGCGCAGTCACGTCCTTGGGGAAGCACGAACCGCCGAAGCCGATACCCGCGTTCAGAAAGCTCCGGCCGATGCGTTTGTCGTAGCCCATGCCGTTCGCGACAACGGATACGTCAGCCCCGACTTCTTCACATACATTGGCAATCTCGTTGATGAAAGATATTTTTGTTGCCAGGAAAGCGTTGGAGGCATATTTGATCATCTCCGCCGTAGGGATGTTCGTCTCCATAACCGGCGCGTCGAGGCTCTTGTATAGCGAGGCCACCAGTTTGCCGGCATCCGGATTCCTTGAACCGATCACGATACGGTCCGGGTGAAGGAAGTCACTTATAGCAGTGCCTTCCCGTAAAAATTCGGGGTTGGAGACATAGTCGATCGATCCCACATCCTGCCGTGCCAGCTCAGCGCTGATCTTGTTACCAGTGCCGACTGGAACAGTGCTTTTCATTACCAGGACATGATGGTCGCTGGTTAGACCTGGCAATGCTGACATGACCTGGAAGACGCGGCTTAAGTCCGCGTCGCCGGTAAAAGTCGGCGGCGTGTCGACGGCGATGAACACCAGCTCGCAATTGTCAAAGATATCCTCGAGGGAGGTTGTGAAGGTCATGCGATCGCGGTTCTTCTCGATGAGCTCGGGCAGTCCGGGCTCGTAGATGGGAATCTGTCCGTCTCTCAGAGCCGCGATCTTTTCGGCGTCGATGTCCATACAGACCACGCTGTTGCCCAGCTCGGCCATGCACGTGCCTGTAACCAGGCCCACATAACCTATTCCTATGACTCCGACTGATTCCATTGGGGCCATCAGGGTCTATCCTGCCTTTCTGAAGATCGGGGAGGGCTCACAGGGTCTGTGAGCCTCGGGGTTTTAACTTTGTTATACGGGCTTGAAAGAAACAGCCAGCTGCACCATCGTATCTTCGCTGAGTGAATTCTGCAGCGTATTCGTGATCCAGCAGACGACATCGCCGTCCTGCCATGATATATATCTGATGTTGTTCTCAGCATAAAAGAAACGATAAGTCTTTCCATTTATGTCTCGCTCGGTGCTGGGCTGTTGCAATAAGGGGGCCAGGGTAAAGGTAGTTTCCATTATTCCCCACGCCTGTCCGGATTCATTTTCCCCGACTACTTTCAGAGCCGGTTTTGGGCCTTCATCGGTATCAATCTCATAAACATGAAAATCACGGTAGTCGAACTCCGCGGGGAAGTTCGCCGGTTTTTGCACCTGGAAGGGAAGCTGGAGTTTGGATGCCTGCCAGCTCAAGTGGCCGGTTTCCGAGTCCTGCTCGAACGTCAGAGCGGTTTTTATCTCCGGCTTTTTTTCCGTCAACTGACCCTCGAAGCTGCTTCCCACGACGACTACGAGCTGTGATTTTGTGGTCATGTCTGCGGGTATCTGCGAAACCTTGGCCGGCTTCAGCAGGGACGCCAAGTCTTCCGCTGCCTGCTGGTTGCCGTCGGCGAAGTATATCTGATTTTCCGTAAAGCCAGAATAGTTTCCGCCAACGGTAGTCCTGGAACATCCTTTTTGTTGCAACAGTTGTGAGGCCAGCGTCGCGGCTCCCGTGATATCACTGCCGTTATAGACCTCGATGCTCATCTGTTTGGTCTTGTCAGATGGAACCTGTGGCGCTACGGCTCCCGGAACCGACGGCTCCGGTTTGGCGAAAGCGGGTCCCTGAAATTGCTCGATTACACTTGTCAGGTCTTTCTTCGAAAGGGCCAAGTAGCCGCCGCCGGCCATTTCTTCTACCGGCACCTGCGCCTGGTGAATGCGGTCCCTGCTGACGGTGAGCACAAACTTGGTCAGTGACAGGACATCGCTGCGCCCGATGTCTGAGGTGGTATTGCTGGCGAAGGCGTCAGCCAGTTCGGGAATCCCGGTCAGGTTGCCCCACTTGAGCGACTGGGCTTTGACGTCCTGGATGAAATATTGCTGGCGGGCGATGCGCATGAAGTCTGAATCCGTATGCCGGTAGCGTACATAAGCCAGGGCATCCTTGCCGTTGAGCTTCTGGTATCCGGGATAAATGTCGATCGGCTCGTATTCCTCGCCGTAGTAGGAGTCGCTGTTGTCATTGAAATAGCGCTGGTCGACATCGACGTAGACTCCCCCCATCGCATCAACGGCTGTTTCAAAACCCCCGTAATTGATGACCACAAAATGATGAACGGGCAGACCGGTCAGGTTGCGGACGGTTTCGATCGCGAGCGGCGTGCCGCCTGTAGCATAGGCGGCATTTATCTTTTCGGGTCCCAGGTCGGGTATATCGACTATCAGATCCCTGGGAATGGACAGAATCGATATACACTCGCCGTTGGGATTGACGCGGACGAGTATGATGGAGTCGGAGCGCTTGGAGCTACCGTCAGGATCCTCGTCAGTTCCCATGACCAGGATGTTCCTGGGCTCGTCCGGCATGGCGATATCGAGCTGCTGCTTTGCTTCGTAGATGACCTCAGTATCAACGCCGATCTTGCCAAGCGTATGGTATACGAAAATGAAACCGGCCAGCCCGACAGTAAGAGCGATGGCGAGAAGAGAAATCAGGGTCCACTTTAAGATTCTCTTCCACAGAACCGGTTTTTTGTAGTGCCTCCCGCGTATTGGAAATCCCAAACCCATGGCCTTTAATTGAAAACAGTCTTACATAAACGGCCTCTCGAGGAGGCGAAAAACCGTGATCAATTATAGCGCACCATCTTCATTTCTAGCAAGAACCCTATTTTTGCAGCACTTTTTCATAGATCCGCTCATAGCCGTCGGCGCACTTGCTGACGCTGAATTTATCCTGCACATGCTGGCGGCAGGCCCTGGCGTCGATCTGGTCGATCTTGCCGATCGCTTCGACCATTTCATCGACGTTTTTCACCACGAAGCCCGTCCGGCCATCGACTACGACTTCCGGCGCCGCGCCTTCGGGAAACGAAATTACCGGCGTCCCGGTTGCCATGGCCTCGATCATTACCAGCCCGAACGGTTCCGGCCATTGTATGGGGAAGAGGAAGGCCTTTGCCCTCGAGAAAAGATTCCATTTCTCCGTCAGGCTGACTTCTCCCACAAACCGGATCTGCTCGTTATCGATATGGGGTTTGACGACTGTTTCGTAATAATCGCGGGACTGATGTTGTACAGCACCGGCTATCACCAGCTTTTCACCGGTGCGTCTGGCGACCTCGATGGCCGTATGGAAGCCCTTGTCAGCGCATAGTCGGCCGAATGCCAGCAGATAGTCGTCCTTGTCTTCCTTTTCAACGAAAGGCCATCCGTTGATGTCGATTGGATTATAAACCGTGCCGGCATATTGCAGGTTGGGACAGCAGCTGCGCTGGTATTCGCTGATGGCAACGTAATGAGCCGAGTCCTTAAAATGCCTGTAGTAGCTGCAAATATCGCCAGAGAAGGGTCCGTGAAGGGTGTGCACCATCGGTGTTTCAATGAGAGAGGCGAAAGGCACGGCGGTATAACCGCTGTGGTCATGGATGATGTCAAACCCGTCGGCCTTCAGCAGGCAATCGGCGGTTTGCTGGACGTCATACATGGTCTCACCTATACGGTCAGGCATCTGTTCCGGAAAAACTGATACGAGCTCTGCCTTTGTGCTCGAGTCGCCTGAGGCAAACAGGGTGACATCATGTCCGCGCTCGACCAGCTCGTTGGTTAGGTAATAAACAACCCATTCGATACCGCCGTAACCAGCCGGCGGTATCTTGATCCATGGCGGGGCAAGCATCGCGATTTTCATGGCATCTCACTTGTGGCGATTGATATGTACGTTGTTAACAGCAGAATGATTTAATACCCGTTGAGCGCTTTTTTACTCTATTTTTTCCGCGAAGGCCGCGGATATGCTGTCAATCAGAAACTGGATGGTCTCCGACGGGGTCTCGGTTGTTGACAGGCCGGCCGCCTGTCTGTGGCCGCCGCCGTTTTTGGCGCGCGCTATCTGCTGGACATCGACCTTGTCCGTGGATGAGCGCAGGCTAACCCTGTACTGGACCTCATTCTGCGGCTCTGAACCGGCTTCTCTCGTCTGGGGGCGTGCGTAAATGAGGACACCCACCTGGACTCCCTCGATTGCCCTCAGGCTGTCGACCAGGCCTTCGGTCAGTTGCCCGTCTGCGCCAGCGCCGGCGAAATCTTCTTTTTCCAGTACCCCGATTGCCAGCTTTCCGTCACAGGCCATGGTCAGGTTATTGAACATCCTGCAGAGCAGCCGGCTTTTGGCCAGGGGCATGGTCTCATAGATATTTCGGAATATGAGTGTATGGTCGACGCCGCAGCTGATAAGGTCCGCCGCGACCCTTAAGGTGGTGGGCGTCGTCGAGGAATACTGGAAACGGCCGCTGTCCACGAGGATACCTGAATAAAGCGCCTGAGCCATTTCCACATCTATTTCTATTCCCATGCGCCCGAGGATGAAAAAAATGATCTCCGCCGTGGAGCTGGCGCTTCCGATGACCAGGTTGACCGTGCCGAAGCGCGAATTATCACCATGATGGTCGATGTTGATGATCCTGGGAGCCTTTTCGACCAGCTCGTCGTTGCCTATACGCTCGGCGTTCCCACAATCGATGGCTATAAGCGTTCTTTCAGCTGCGTCCTCGGGCAGCTTGCCCTGGCTGACCTCCGAGAGAGCTTCGAGAAAACGGTATTCCGGTGCCACGCTCCCCGTTCCCGACAGGTACATGACGCTGTCGGCGCCGTTATGGCTGAGAGCCCTGTGCATGGCGATCATGCTTCCCAGGGCATCGGCATCGGGATTGATGTGAACGGTTATCAGAACCCGTTTTTCCTGTTCGAGGGCTTTCGCGACCTCGTCGAATTCA
>JBBAAB010000031.1:0-10277 GCA_041658445.1 Thermoleophilia bacterium | reverse complement strand
ATAACTATAATCTGTCTGCGCGTTTCTTTATAACTATAATCTGTCGGTCAATCAACTTCGCTTTCCAGCATCCAGCATTCCAGAACCCCGGGGCAGACATCTTCTTCATCGTGGGTTTCAACCGCGCCCTCGGGGTGATCGCCAGCGCTTCTTTCAATCAGTTGCGGGTAGCGGCTGCACGCTCCCATGTTACGCTCACGGCAATCTATCTGCTTATCGGTCAACGCCAGAATGTCACCCCTGTCTGCTTCCTGACGCTTTAACTTGCCGGCCATACTTGTGAGCCCGGCTTGAGCTACCGCCTTTTTTCGACCTTCGGGACTTAAATCAGGTAAATGACCGGGTCTGGCTGTGGCCATCCAGATAATCCGGTCGTCTGGAGCAACTACGAGGAATTTGGCCGACAGACCGTCGTCTTCCCGCTCAGGAATAACAGCACAGGTTATAGTGTAAGCGGTCATGACGTTCCCTCCCTCCTCTTTTTGCGCCATCTGACTCAGCGCATTTCAAGTGAGTCTACCCTATCCACTGAAAAAGAACCGCCTCTTAATGAAACATCACGATAGTGCTTTCGGCATGTCTCATCGATGACGTGAACACGACTTAAGATTAAGACGGTAATGGTTCAGGATGGATTCAAAAAACGCTGCAGCTTTTAAAAATAATATCCCAGGAATTGCCGGCTGGCCTTATGAGCGGCGTGTCTGCTCAAGGCAGGCAATGACTTCGGCGTCGGAGGTCTGGCCGAAGTTGCGATAGAACTCGCCAACTGCGCCAAAATACGACGGGGTTGAAAGGCACTCCACCTCGTCGGCCTGCTCAGCCAGCTTGTTCATCACCCTCGGAGAAGATACAGGGATAACACAGACGATTTTCTCCGCCCCCCTGTTCCGGAGTGACTGGAGCGCTGCAAGCATGGTAAAACCCGTGGCGACACCGTCATCAACCACGATCACCGTCTTACCCTTTACATCCGGTGGATGCTCAGTGCCGCGATACTGAAGATAGCGGCGTTTGATCTCTTCCACCTGGGATTCGACTTCTTCCCGGATATATCGATCGCTTATCTCGTAAAGTCTGGCTGCGTTCTCATCCAGCAGGAGATTGCCGTCTGAATCAATCGAACCCACGGCCAGCTCAGGGTTGAGTGGGGCTCCAATTTTACGCGTTACCCAGATGTCCAGAGGCAGGTCGAGCGCAAGCGCCATCTCCAGCGCCACCACAATGCCTCCGCGTGGCAAACCAAGCAGAACGGTGTCAGCGGCGCCCTTGTAACGTTCCACCATTGACACAAGCCTCTGGCCTGCGTCTTTTCTGTTCTCAAAAAACATGTATGTCCACCTGTCTAAGTTTGTTTATTTTCGGAATGGCACAAAACCGATTATAGGCCCCTAATATGTACGTAAGCGATGCACTTATTCCCTGCTTTGGAGTTTCTCAATCAAGGCTTGGCCCAAAATCCTAAACCGCAAAACCGCCCGAAGCCACTGCTCCGACGGACAGGTATCCGGGAAAAGGCACTGCAGGCAGATATCTTGCCGCGCTGGCGATCATTGCGGCATTATCGGTGCAAAGCCCGGGAGACGGTATACTCAGCTTCAGGTCCAGCTTCTCACATTCACTGGTAAACCGTCCGCGCAGCTCGGAGTTGGCGCTAACGCCTCCGGAGAGGCTGATCCGCGAGCAGTCACAGGCGCGGGCTGCCGCCAGAGTTTTGTTGATGATGGCGGAAACAATCGCCGACTGGTAGCTTGCGGCGATATCAGCCCGATGTTTTTCCACCTCATCCACTTTCTTTTGCTTCAGGAAATAATAGAGAGCGGTTTTAACCCCGCTGAAGCTGAAATCCAGGTTTCCGGCGCGGTTCAGGCAGATGGGGAATGTAGCGTATCCGGGGTCCCCCATGGCTGCAAGCTTATCAAGTTCGGCCCCGCCGGGGTATCCGAGGCCCAACAGTCGGGCTCCTTTGTCCAGCGCCTCGCCTGCCGCGTCATCGAGCGTCTGGCCCAGCTGGACGAACCGGTCCCGTTCCTGCACATGGATTATTGATGTGTGGCCTCCTGAAGCTATAAGGCAGATGAAAGGTGGCTCGACGGGATCGGGCCCAAGGTAGTTGGCGGCAATATGGCCCTCAAGGTGGTTTATTCCTACAAATTCGATGCCCAGACTGTAGGCGATGGACTTGGCGCTCGCCACCCCGACAAGCAGCGCGCCGATCAGGCCTGGTCGCGTCGTAACCGCCACTCGTGTAATCTGCGCAAGTTTGACGCCGGCAACCGTCAACGCTTCCGCGATAACCGCGTTTATAAGCTCAAGATGGTGCCTTGACGCGACCTCGGGGACCACGCCTCCGTAAAGCTCGTGGAATTCCGTCTGGGAAGATACTATGTTGGCCAGGAGACGTTCCTCGTCCAGGATCGCCGCGCAGGTGTCATCACAGGATGTCTCGATGGCAAGGATCAAGCCAGCATGTCCTCAGAATCCCTCCACATGATAAGGGCGTCTTCGCCGTTATCGCGGTAGTAGCCTTTTCGTATCCCGGTACAGATAAAACCGAAGCTCTCATACATTTTCAGCGCGCCGCGGTTCGACTTTCTGACCTCGAGCGTATACCCCCGGTGCTTATCCTGTCCGCTGATATCCAGCAACTGCTCTATCAGGTCGGTCGCGATATATTTGCGGCGATAATCATCGTGGACCGCAAGATCCAGCAGATGCCATACTTCCACATATTGTGTGGCTATGATATAGCCGACCACCCTGCCGTCAGATTCGGTTACGAGACACAGGCTTGATTCCCGTGCCAGCTGTGAGATGAACGAATTCAGCGACCACGGCCTGGGAAAGGACGCCTCTTCGATCTCCAGGACCCATTTCAGGTCAGACAGACGCATCGGCCTTATTTTAACCACGTCTTCTTCTTTCTCTCTAGAACAGTCATGTCTGCATCCGGTTCGCGAATGTAAGCAGGTAATACCGCCATCATGTTCGCTGTTTTAAAAGATTTGTCTTCTTCGGCAAAGAGAAAATGGAAAACAGCACGCACCTTATGACATCCATTATCACTCGCAGGTAGATTTATCAGTTTGCTGGCATTAAAAAGATCATAATAGGCAAGAGCTCCATTACCCGCTGCCAATACAACTTTGCCGGCCGACTCGATGTTTTTTACTAGGCTGGACGGACCTATACAGGAAACATCCGATTCGGGAGTTACCACCCCGCCCCCCTCCATTCTGTAAAGCTGGGAAAATACCTGTCCTCTTTTCGCATCAATCACCGGCAGAATGAAATCGCCGGGCTTGCAGTTCCGATCAGCTATTCCCATGGCCTGCGCCTTTAAGGTGCTGCTTCCGCGCAAGGGTATTTCAAGAGCCTGCGCCAGGCCTCTTGCGGTGGCGATTCCCACTCTTAAGCCGCTGAAAGTACCGGGGCCTGTGCCCACCACTATCGCGTTGATATCCCTTACCCGGCAGCCGGCGGCACTCAATATGCCGTGGATCTCCGGCAGCAGCAGCTCAAGATGTCTCCTTTCGGCATCCAGAGTGCTTTCGCCAAGCACGGAATTATCCCTCGTCAGCGCGACAGACAGTGCGTCGGTAGCGGTATCAATTGCCAGCTTCAGCAAATATTTTCTCCAGTTCTTCTTCTGTTTCATTCCTGTCGCATTTAATGCGCAGGCGTCGGCTGTTCTCATCGAGATGTTCCAGCTCGATCACAAGTGCCGGACTTTCAAGGAATGGTTCCGCCTGCTCGGGCCATTCGACGAAAGTGATGGCGTCTCCTTCGAAGAAAGGCTCAAAATCAGCTATGTCCCCTGGCTGGAAACGCGAGAGGCGGTACAGGTCGATATGATGGATTCTGACCGTGCCGGAATAAGTCTGAGCCATAGTGAAGCTTGGGCTGGTGACCGGCTCATTTACGCCCATTTCCCTGGCCGCGGCGCGGACAAAAAACGTTTTTCCTGTTCCTAACTGGCCTTTGAGAAAAACTGTATCTCCCGGTTCAAGCAGGTGCGATATTCGCGCAGCCACAGAGGCCGTCTGTTGCTCCGAGCGGGAAATAAATTCCACGGACATACGGCTTAGAACAAACCCATCTGCTCAGGGTCAGCCTGACCTTGCGGTGTCTCCTCCACAGGATCAGACCTCGAAGGCATTGGCTCAACTTGTGCTTGAGTGTTATTCGCTAGCAGATCCCGCAGATGGTCGAAATCATGCTCCAGAGCTCTTAAATTGGAAGGGGTATAAAGAGCCGCCGCGGGGTGATAAACAGGATAAATAAACGTTTTTTCAAAGCCGGGGCAAGGTTGTGGCTTGCCATGTACCCGGGTAATTCCATCAGGCTTGCCTGTGAGCAGTTTTGTGGCGAAATTGCCCAAAGTGCAGATGGCCACCGGTTCGATTATCGAGATCTGCTGCTCCAGATATGATCGGCAATGGTTGATTTCCTCAATCAGCGGATCCCTGTTATCGGGAGGCCGGCACTTGAGCACATTGGCGATATAGACCTGGCTTCGGTCCAGCCCGATACGCTCGAGAAGCTGATCCAGCAGCTTGCCGGCCCTGCCCACGAAAGGTATTCCCTGCTGGTCTTCATGATAACCCGGAGCTTCTCCAACGAACATTATCCTCGCGGATGCGCTACCGTATCCGAAAACAGGGTTCGTGCGAGTCTTCCACAGTTCGCATTCGTGACATGTTCTCACCAGCGTCAGAAGGTTCTCGAGCCTGTGTTCTTTCTCTTCCACGCTATCCACAGCCTGCACAGGAGGTTTTCGAGCATGGGCCGCAGTTATTACCTGAAGCGCCCGAGCTGGCGGGACCCTGACCGCCCGACGATTTAAAAGAAAAACTTGAGAACAGGCGGTTTACCCTTCCGGATTTACAGGAAGGGCACTTTAGCCCGGAGCCTTCGGTATCTGACGAACTGACAAGCTCTTCAAACCGGGTATGGCACGACTGGCAGCAAAACTCGTAGATAGGCATAATAAGAACCTGCAAATAGGGGGATATTCCTAAACCGCCCACGGGCGATGATAATAATTAAACTCTAGTTTATCAGCCTTCTCTTTGCAAGAATGCGGCTCCATTGCTATTCTCATTCTTACGCTCTCTCTGATCACGTGGTTTTTACGTGTGTCGGGATTTACAACCAAGGTCTGGTATCTCATGTGAGAACTGGAACGGAGGTATTCTTTTGTTGTTTCTGTTTTTCAAACGCATTCCCGTTTTTCATGACGGTTTCTGCTGCATTCCTTCCTGGTGCTGACCCATGTCTTTCGACGCCTCCGAACAGTCACATATACCCGGAACCGGCAATAAACCACCGATAGTCGCTGTCTCAATAGAGGACATCCGTGGCGCTGTCGCCTCAGCTCGAAGCGGGACAGGTATTCGGGTTGGATTCGTGTCTACGATGGGGTCTTTTCATGAAGGTCATCTCAGCCTCATGCGGTCAGCCCGTTCAGAGTGTGATTTCGTGGTGGTCAGTATATTTGTAAATCCGATCCAGTTTGGTGCCGGTGAGGATTTTGATTCATATCCCCGTGATTTTGAGCGGGATATCAAACTTGCCGCCGACCAGGGTGTAGATCTGGTCTTTGCGCCCAGGTCGGCCGTGATGTACCCGCCGGGCAATGAGACCCGGATAGATGTGGGTAGCATCGACAATGCTCTCTGCGGCAAGAACCGCCCGGGCCACTTTCAGGGTGTAGCCACGGTTGTGGCGAAGTTTTTCAACATCATCGGCCCGGATCTGGCATATTTCGGGCAGAAAGACGCCCAGCAGGTCGCGGTTATAAGGAAGATGGCACTCGATATCGACTTCGATATCGAAATCAGGGTATGTCCAATAGTGCGTGAGAAGGATGGGCTGGCCTTAAGCTCGAGAAACTTGTATCTCACCACAGAGGATCGTGAGCAGGCGACAGCCCTCTATCGGGCCCTAACCAGCGCCAGTGATGCGGTAGCGCGGGGAGAAACCGGCGCTAAAAAGATTAAACGACTTATGAAAAGGAAAATGGGAGAACATTTCAAGGTCGAGTATGAATACGCAAGGATCGTCGACCCGGGGACCATGGCACCCATTGATATTATCGAGGGTAAAGTGCTTGCGGCAGTCGCCGCCCAGGTCGGCAAGACACGACTGATAGACAATATGTTTCTCATGCCCGGGGAGGACGAATGCGGCGAATAATGATGAAAAGCAAAATACACAGAGCCACGGTTACAGCCGCCAGTGTGGATTACGAGGGAAGCGTCACCATCGATCGGAAGCTGATGGACGCGGTCGATATCCTTCCACATGAACAGGTGCACGTGCTGGATATCAGCAATGGCGCGCGGCTCATAACTTACGCCATTCCCGGTAATTCAGGAGAAGTATGCATAAACGGCGCCGCCGCGAAGATGGTCGACGTTGGTGACATCGTCATCATCATCTCATACGGCGAACTCGCACCCGGGGAAGTCGAGGGATTTCAGCCGACGGTAGCCAGAGTGGACGCAAGCAACCGGATAATAAGTTTGGAAGGTCCCGGGCGGAGTCAGAAAAGCCAGCTGGAACCTGACCATCACCCGGGTCATGTGACAGGGAAGAAAGACTGATATGCCCACAAGAAAAAAGACAATCGTGCCGGGACAAGCTTCTGTGGCGGTTTTCAGCCGCCAGCTGGAATTCCCTATGCGAGAAGAGCTGGACATATTGAACATAACGGACGAGATCTCCCGGGTTGTTCAGGAAAGCACCCTGCGTGATGGTACCGTTACAGTATTCGTACCAGGCGCGACCGGAGTAGTGACATGCCTGGAATATGAACCGGGCGTGATCGCGGACTTCAAGGCCGCTATCGATAGAATTGCTCCGCGCGATATTCCATATGACCATAACCTTTTTCAGGCCGACGGTAATGGCCACGCCCATGTTCGCGCCGGGCTTATCGGACCATCGCTGGCAATCCCGTTTATCGACGGAGAGTTGATGCTCGGCGTCTGGCAGAAGGTAGTCCTGGTCAATTGCGACAATCGACGCCGCACGCGTAAACTTGTCGTGCAGGTTGTCGGCGCCTGACAGGCTTTCACGCCATGCCCCCTTTCCTGCAACTCGCTCTCGACTTCCTGGACCTCCCACGCGCTCTGTCCGTTGCTGAGGAGGCTGTCAGAGGCGGTGTCGACTGGATTGAAGCGGGAACCCCTCTGATTAAAAGCGAGGGCCTGGAAGCCGTTCGTGAGATGAAACGTCGATGGCCTGACCGGGTTATCGTGGCGGACCTGAAAACCATGGATGCCGGCCGTTTTGAAATGGAGTCGGCTGCCAAGGCCGGCGCCAGTGTCGCTGGAGTGCTGGGCGCCGCATCGAACGCCACAATCGCTGAATGCATAGAGGTGGCCCGTAACTATGGCCTCCAGATTATTGTCGACATGATCGAGGTCGAAAATATCATCGAGCGCGCCCAGCAGGTGGAGGCGATGGGAGCCGATTATGTCGGCATTCATACCGCCATCGATCAACAGATGCAGGGAAAAGCACCCCTTGAACTGATTCGACAGGTCAAGGGGGCGGTCGATATCCCGGTTTCGGTAGCCGGGGGGATCAATTCAGAAACCGCCGCCAGGGCCGCAAGCGCGGGTGCCGACATAATCGTTGTGGGTGGAGCCATCATCAAGGCCGCCGATGCTGAGCTCGCGGCCAGGCAGATCCGCAAGGCCATCGATTCCCGGTTGGAAGTCAAGACAACTCTCTACAAACGGGCAAACCTCGATAATATACGTACTGTCCTGGAAGCTGTATCCACGGCCAATATCTCAGATGCCTTACATCGCGGTGGCGATGTCCCTGGTCTTAGTCCGGTGTTTCCCGGCATCAGAATGGTGGGTCCGGCTGTCACGGTACGAACATATCCCGGTGACTGGGCCAAACCCGTCGAAGCAATTGATTTTGCGCAGGAAGGTGACGTGCTGGTAATCGACGCCGGTGGTGTCGGACCGGCGGTCTGGGGGGAGCTCGCAACCCACAGTGCGCGTGAAAAAGGCATCGCCGGCGTGTTGATTCATGGCGCTGTCAGAGATACCCCTGAAATTCGCGAACTCGGGTTTCCCGTCTTTTCGTCAGGGGTAACTCCCACGGCCGGCGAACCCAAGGGATTCGGGGAGATAAACATACCCTTGCATATCTCGAAAGTGAGTATTCATCCGGGTGACTGGCTGGTCGGTGACGATGACGGCGTTGTGGTTTTGCCGAAAGCCAGGACGGCGGAGATTGCCAACAGGGCCGCCGATGTCCTCGAGAGGGAAAACCGTCTGCGCAAGGAGATTCAGGACGGAAGCACGTTAAGTCAGGTGGCATACCTGCACAAATGGGAAAAAACTTAAGAACGTTATTCTGCTGCGACGACTAGATAACTACGATTCGTCCCGTTCCTTTTCAAGTCTTATCGTTGCGTGAAGCCGCAGGCTCACATCCCCCGGAATCGACTCAGGCTCGATGGAATGATAGAGCGTTACCGTCCTGCGCAGGGTGTTTACAACAACACGGCAGTTTTCACAACCCTCAAGATGACGTTTGATCTCCTGGCATGTCTTTTCCGCAAGCTCATCGTCAATGTATTCCGACAGGCCTTCGAATATTTCCCTGCAATCCATTACGCTGTTTCTCCAGTAAAATAGGCCGACAGACGATTACGCAAATAAAGGCGGGCTCTGTGAAGTCTGGATTTTACCGCCGCGACTGACAATCCCAGTACTTCCGCAACTTCGGCCGCCGGCAATTCCTCCACATCCCTGAGCACAAAAACCACCCTGTACATTTCCGGTAATTCAGCTATTGCTTCATCCATGACCTGACGCGCTTCGTTGTTCAGCAGCTTATCCGATGGACTCTCCGACCAGTCGGTCAGCTTATGCCCTGCGTGAGCCATATGTTGAACCGAGTTTGCTTCGTCAAGAAATTCACTTTCACTCTTGTCCCGCTTGCTCCGCTGCCTGAGCTTTGTAAGGGCTGCGTTGGTGGCCACACGATAAAGCCAGGTTGAGAAGCTCGACCTGCTTTGAAATTTACCAAGAGAGCGAATAACATTGAAAAAAGTGTCCTGCAGCACATCCTCGGCGTCGTCCCGATTTCCCATCATACGGTACACCAAGTTATAAACCCTGCCCTCATATCGGGAAACAAGAGTTTCCAGGGCTTCATTCTCACCCTTTCCAATCCGCTCAATTAATTCTGTATCGGTGGGAACTGAATCCTCCATTTGTTAGACTAATGCCTGTTTGAAAAGATTCGATTGTGTCTTATTGCCAATCTTTAGTTTATCATGGTCCGGCTTAAACGGGACTCTGCGAATCTTTTCAGTGAATATAGCATCCAAACTTACATGTGCAGATATCCGGCTCGGCAATAGCGCCGGGCGTTAATGTGGGAGGTGAAGAGTAATATGGCAATCTATGATCTGAAGTGCGACGAATGTGGACACCAGTTCGAGAAGTTTGTGACTGGTTTCTTGACCGAAGAAGATAAGACCTGTCCCCGTTGCGAGAGCCGCAAGGTTTCGCAGAAATATAACAGTTCCTTTGGTATCGGGTCTTCATGCTCAAGCTCTGGAGGTGGTTGCAGCAGTCCGCCGAATACCAGCTTTGGCTGAGGCTAACATAACGGCCCGTGAGGTCCTGAATCTGTTATGCAGGAAATGAAATATGCAGAGAGCTGTTATATCATCTGATGATTGTTCGGGGCACGATAAGTGCCCCGCAAGGAAAGAGTGTCCGACCAGGGCGCTCGTGCAGCTTGATCCCGGGGAAGTCGTAACCGTGATCGGCGCCTTGTGCCGAGGTTGTGGAGACTGTATAGCGGCGTGCCCCGAACGGGCAATCAGAATAAAGCAGATGTAACGTCCCACAAGGTTGGTTTTGTGGGACGGTATTTTAATAGCCGAAAGGAGAAAAAGTGGCAGCCGATGTCCTCGAAGTTACAGATGCAAATTTTAAATCCGAGGTACTGGAATCCGAAATTCCGGTGATCGTTGATTTCTGGGCAGCCTGGTGCGGCCCATGCAGGATGGTAGGACCGATCGTTGAAGAGATCGCCAAGGACCAGGGTGGTCGCGTGAAGGTCGCAAAGCTTAATGTTGATGAGAACCGTGAGACGGCCACCAAGTATGGAATCATGAGCATCCCGACTATTCTGCTGTTTGAAAAAGGCGCAGTTGCCAAGCAGGTTGTGGGTGCCATGCCCAAGACCGCACTTGTTCAGGAGCTGGGGCTCGGATAGGCCCGTATTACCGG
>JBBAAB010000030.1:0-10395 GCA_041658445.1 Thermoleophilia bacterium | reverse complement strand
GCGCGCACTGCCCGGTCCAACCTCCAATAAGAGAAAACGAGTGCAATAAGCGCCAGGGCAAGCAGCAGCAGAAACACGAGGAATATCTTTTTTCCCCAGCCACCGCGAGGACGCTTCTGCTCGTAACCGGATGGTTTTCGTGGCTCATCCGGAGGCTGTGGCGGCGATTCAACAGGCCCGGGAGATCCCACCTTGAGAGGCTTGTTCCTTTGTTTGATGCGGGAACTTTTGTAGCGGGTGTAGGGTTTTTTCTCATCGTCTGGCATTGCTGGATAGTTTTGCAGGAATGAATAACCAGCGCAAGGTGGATGCCGTCGAACAAAAAGACGCGCCTGTGGCGCGCCTCTGGAATTCTTATATATGAACCGGATTACAGGGTCAACTGGAAAGAAAGATGGTAAATCACAACAGCGCCGTAACATGCGGTCACTATGCACATTCCGCGGACGGCCAGCGCCAGATGGCGAAATCTCCAAAGAGTCAGTGCGCCCGCCGCGACAATGGCGATCTTGGCCGTCATGCCCAAAGGCATGCTCATCCTGAAAAGACTCGCCATCAATGGGTTCCCTTCCTCAAAGCCGAGCGTCAGGGCGCGGGAGGTTAAAATGCAGTCGAGTATATTGAAAGACAGCAGCAGGGTAATGACCGACATAATGAATGAGTTGGAAGCGGTGGGCGAAGAGGAAGCAGCAAGCGCGCCGCCTGCCATGCGGTACCCGAGAGGCACCCAGTTGCTCATGAGTCTACGGTCGGAAATAGACCAGTCGATCTTCTGCACCCGCTGGGCACGCCTGTCAGCTCTCAGATAGCCGCAACCATCGCAGCGAGTACCGCATTTGTGACGTTGCACCGAACCTGCCGTGCAGATCAAATTGCTCACCACATGTACTCCAATCCGCCTTCCCTACTTGATACGATTGATCTATTGAACCATTTAACGATGCCTCCTTCAATACCCTTATGGGTATAATATCTATATCAATGCGTTGAAATGTGGCGACGCTTTCTATACGCTCCGCCCGAGCATCAATGAAAAATAATCCTGAAATACTCGTAATAGGCGTAGACTTGGGAGGCACCACTACGGCCGCCGCCCTCGTCGACACAGATCTGAATCTACTCGACCAGATCGAGGTTCAGACCATCACCTCAAGCCAGAGCGCGCTGCTGGAAAGCATCACCGGACTTGTCGGAGAGCTTGCCGCAAAAGCGGCGGGTCGGGTCGCTGCTATGGGCTTCGGCATTCCTTCGATGATCGATCAGACCAGGGGACGGGTGATTATGTCGGTCAACGTCCCCCTTGCCGATTTCGATTTTGTCGATTATATGAGCGCCAGGCTCGGCCTGCCCGTCTTCATCGACAACGATGCCAACCTGGCGGCCCTGGCCGAAACGAGAGTCGGTGCCGCCCGCGGAGCCAGTGAGGTCATCATGATAACCATGGGTACCGGCATCGGCGGCGGCATTATCATGAACGGACGGGTATATCGCGGTTATACGGGAAGCGCCGCCGAGCTCGGCCATATGGTAATAGATGTAAACGGACCCCGCTGCCAGGGTTCCTGCGATAACTATGGCTGCTTCGAGACCATGGCGTCGGGCACAGCACTGAAACGATATGCCGCCGAGATAGCGGCTGAAAAACCGGACTCGAGACTGGGCGGGGCCGCGACCGCCGGCGAAACGCTCGATGGCGCTCTGGTTACCGGTCTGGCTCGCGACGGTGACGAAGCCGCGCTGCTGGTGCTCGAAAAGATCGGGTTTTACCTGGGCGTGGGGATGACCAGTCTCGTGAACATGTTTAACCCCGAGGTCTTTGTGGTCGGCGGTGGCCTTGCCAAGGCCGGCGACCTGATTCTGAAACCGGCAGTGGAAATCCTTCACAAGAGAGGCCTCAGACCCAACCGCGACATTGTCAGGGTGGTTCCGGCCAGGTTCGGGCCCGACGCGGGCATCATGGGAGCAGCCTGTCTGGCACTGGACGAGATTGTCGAAAAACCGCGGGAAACATCGGGAGGACAGAAGAATGCCTGAAGCCGCCAGCGTTTATTTCATCTCCAGCCGCGCCGACAGCAAGGAGCGAAATCTCAAGAAATACAGACGCCTGCTCAAGACGCTTGATCTGGGCAAGGTCGTCGCAGACGGCGACCTGGTCGCCATCAAGACCAGCTTCGGCGAACATGGCAACTTCACTTTCCTCCGGCCACAGTATGTCCGCGTCGTCATCGACGAAATCAAACGGCTCGGCGGACGCCCTTTCCTGACAGACTCCAACACGCTCTATGCCGGGGCGCGCCAGAATTCTCGCGACCATCACATCGACGCCATCGAGAACGGCTTCGGCTTCAGCGTTACCGGAGCGCCTGTCGTAATCGCCGGAGGTCTTCTGGGTCTCGATTACCGGACCGTGCCCATCGATGGTGAACATTTTCAGGAAGCGAAGATCGTGTCCGAAGCCCTGGACGCGGACGCGATCATATCTCTCGCCCACTTCAAGGGCCATATGATCTGCGGCTTCGGAGGCGCCATCAAGAACCTCGGCATGGGCTTCGGCGCCCGCGCCGGGAAGCAGAAGATGCACTCGGACGTCCATCCTTTGGTTGATTCCGCTCACTGCGATGGTTGCGCCCGCTGCATAAAGTGGTGCCCGGAAGACGCGATCACGCTCGTGCCGGTTCCAGACGCAGGCAAAGTTGCGCTTATTGACGACGGAGCCTGCATAGGTTGCGGCGAATGTGTAGCTACCTGCTTTAACGACGCCATAGGCATCAGCTGGAAATCGGACCCGGGAGTAGTTCAGCAGAAGATGGCCGAATACGCCAGTGCGGCGCTGACTGGAAAGAAAGGCAAGTTCGCCGCCATAAACTATATTCTCGACGTAACCCCCGACTGCGACTGCCTCGGTTGGAGCGACAACCCTATCGTACCCAACATCGGTATTGTCGCTTCCCATGATCCTGTAGCGGCCGACACGGCCGCGCTCGAACTCGTTAATCAGTCGGCCGGGACCGCCACGAGCGCCCTTCCAGCGGATGCTTTGTCCAGCACTGATAAATTTGGTTCAATTCACAAGGGTATCGATCCCACCGTGCAGCTGATCCACGGAGAGAAGCTCGGACTGGGGACCCGCAATCATGACCTGATCGCACTTGACAAAGACGGGGGCGAAGAGGCATAAACATTAGTAGTTCACTTTTCTTTCGAAACAATACGGAGGTAAAACGGTGGCCCTACAGATTTCTGATGAATGTCTCGCCTGCGGAGTCTGCATGGACGAATGTCCTGTGGAAGCGATTTCGGAAGGGGATGATATATTCATTATCAATCCCGATGAGTGCACTGATTGCGGCGCCTGTTCAGAAGTCTGCCCCAACGAAGCCATCAGCGAAAGCTAGGTTTCATACGACAGCCATTGATTCATAATCTTTTTTGCAGGGACGTTGACGAAACGTCCCTGTTTTTTCGTAATCGATCGAGGATACCGAAGTGCTGTATGTCTGCCCCACACCCATAGGTAACCTGGGCGATATAACCCTCAGAGTGCTGGACGCCCTCAAACAGGCGGACCTGGTTGCCGCGGAAGATACGCGCCGCACCCGCAAGCTGCTTTCCCACTTCGGTATCAGCAAACCCCTGGTGAGCTTCTTCGAGCACAACGAGATCAGACGCCTGCCGGACCTCCTGAAAAAATTGAAAGAAGGAAAAACTATCGCCCTTGTTTCCGACGCCGGCATGCCCGGTATCTGTGATCCTGGATACCGCCTTGTGAAGGCTGCGCTGGATGATGGTTTGCAGGTCGTGGTATTGCCTGGTCCCTCCGCCGTCGAGACGGCGCTGGTAAGCTCGGGTTTTCCGTCCGACTCCTTCGTTTTTATGGGTTACCTTCCCAGAAAGAAAGGAGAGCTGGAGAAGGTCCTCGGATCGATCGCCGAAGAATCACGGTCCTGCGTCGCCTTCGAAACACCTCACCGGCTGACGGCCACCCTGTCGGCGGCTGTCCCCCATCTTGGGGAAAGGCGCATCGCCGTTTGCCGTGAGCTGACAAAAAAGTTCGAGGAGATCCTGCGCGGTACCGCTGCGGAACTGAGCTTGCGGCTGTCGCAGAAGGTAAAAGGAGAAATCGTGCTGGTCTTTGAACCGCGCGAGCAACAAATCCCTCAGGAAACCGGACCAACAGACACCGTCGAAGATGCCATCCGCGGCCTTCTCGAAGAAGGCATCTCCGCCCGCAAGCTTTCGGGACTGGTGGCTCTGGCAACCGGGGTTTCTAAAAACAGGGCATACAAACTTACGCTTCAGATCAAACAGAATATGTAAGCGGGTATATTAATCGCGTTTGTGCGCGACGATTATCTCGAAGAACCCCCGCCCGGCGATGTGCCGCCGGATATCGACAAATCCCGCCTCATCAATCTCACGCACCAGTTTATGCTGCCACATATCAGCCAGAGTGTCAGTTTCGGCAAGCCGCACGAACCTCATGCCCAGCTTTGTTAAACCCGTGTCCGGCCTGCGCATGTCAGCCACCACAACCAGACCGCCGGGCTTGAGCACACGCCACATCTGGGCAAGCGCGTTGCTCCTGCCCTTCCGGTTCATCTCATGAATAGCCAGCGACATGGTGACACGATCAAAAGTGGAATCCCCGAAGGGAATATCTTCAGCATTGCCCTGAACAAACTCAACCTGATTAACCCTCACCTTGTGTCGAGCCACGTCCAGCATCTGTTCGGAGAGATCGATCCCCGCCACATGCCCATCCGGTCCCGCGCAGCTGGCCAGCAGCGAAACCAGCGTGCCGGTACCGCAACTGACATCGAGTACGTTGCTCCCGACCCTCACGTTCGCCATTTCCACGATCCGGCAGCGAAAAGCAAACTCCCCGCCCACCAGGTGAAATGCCGTGCGAAGGCCCAGGTCATAGAATCTAGCTACCCGCCGGAACTCCTCGCGATAATAGCCTGAGGTAGTCTCCCCTTCTTCCCCGAAGTGTTCGGACGCCTCCCCGGAATTTACGTGCCCGTTATCGAAAGTCACCTCAATCGCTCCGTCAATCCTCCTGGCTGACCAGGTAAAGCTTCCTGTAAATAGAGCTGTTTCGCGTAAACAGGTAGGAGCGGTACGGTTGCTTCATATATTTCATGGACTTGATGCCGCGCATGATGATGGCTAAATGCGAATATACTTTCTCGCAAGCCCAGTTGTAGCCCTTCTGAAGTTCCTCGGGGGTCATTTTCCTGGGAATGAAAGTAACATTTCCCACGTCATATTTTTCCCAGCGTGAATGAATAAGCCTGCCCTGCGATTCCAGATCCGCCCGCAATGAGGTGCCCGGATACGGGGTCAGAACGGTCAGCTGCGGGCAATCGATGTTGTTCCGATTTATGAAGTTGACGGTCTTCCTGAAAACCAACTTGTCATCACCGTCGAATCCGAACACGAAACATCCGATGAGCCCGATCTTGTGCTTGTGAAATATACGAATCTTTTCTTCGTATTCCTCAACCCGGTTGGTAGCCTTTTTACCTATCTCCGATATATTGTCATCAGAAAGCGATTCGAAACCGACCAGCATGCCAACACACCCGCTCGCCGTCGCCAGCTCCATCAGCTCGGCGTCATCGGCCATGTCGATCGATCCCTGGCTCAACCAGAAAACTCCCAAAGGCGCCAACGCCTTGAACAACCGCTTGGCATAACTTTTGTTGGCAGTGATATTGTTATCCGTGAAGAAGACGAAGCGATGTTCGGCCGCCTTCACCTCGGCGACGACTTCCTCCACCGGCCGAAAACGCATGCGCTTGCCATAGAAAACGGTTGTAGAACAGAACGAACAGCGGAAGGGACAGCCCCGGGATGTCTCCACCTTGGGAATGTTCAGATAAGCATTTTCCCTCATCAGATCCCTGCGTGGAAACGGCAGCCCTGCGAGATCCGGCTTTATCTCGGCCTGATAGCGCTCCTTCATGCCGCCATTGTCCAGATCAGCCAGTAATGTCGGCCAGATGTCTTCGGATTCGCCGACCACGACTGAATCCGCATGCATCGAGGCCTCGTCCACCATCAGGGAAGGATGTACTCCGCCCAATACCACTTTGCGTCCACGACGGCGGAACTCATCGGCGATCTCGTACGCGCGTGGAGCGGTCGGCGTAAGCGCGGTTATGGCTACCAGGTCCACTTCCTGGTCGAAATCGATAACATCGACGTTCTCATCGAGAATAGCGATATCATGTTTCGCGGGAGTTAGCGCAGCCATAAGCGGAAGGGTCAGCTGACTCATGTAAATCCGGCCCCGGGTCTTTACATTAGACTTATGATAGGGTTGTATCAGTAGGATCCTGATGAAAAACTCCTGTCTGAGACCTTAGAACCTTAACAAGTCCATTATACAAGAACAAGATATGGAGCAGATGGTGTCCAGCTCGAACAATATTGCAATGTCCCGCTCAGCCGGGGATAAAAAATATATATACCGCGACCGCAGGAAAATCAACCACATTGCCGGTAGCGCCCGCTCATAACTTCGTGAAGAAGTCCTCTGAAGTTCTTGCTTTTCGCGGTCTCCGCTACAATCCGGACCTCGTTTCCGATCTATCCCGGGTCGTTGCGCCGCCCTACGATATTATAAGCCCGGCCCGTCAACATTATTACCATGAGAAGCACCCCCTTAACGCAATACGCCTCGACTTCGGCCTCAGTCTTCCCGGAGACGATGAAAAAAACAATCGCTACACCCGCGCATCGGCCCAGCTGAAAGAGTGGCTCCGGGCGGAGATTCTCGTACCCGAACCGAAGCCGTCCATATATTGCCTGCGTGAGGAATATAACTCAGAGAACGGCGCTACCGCTATACGCGATGGTTTTATCGCCATGGTACGCCTGACGGATTTCTCGGAAGGCAGGGTGCTGCCGCATGAGGAGACTGCCCTCGGCCCCAAGGAAGATCGCCTGAAACTGATGGAGTCCACCGAAGCAAATCTGAGTCCCATTTTCTGCATATATTCCGATCCTGGTGGCATTATTTCCGAAACGCTCAAACCCGCCTACGAGACATCTCCCGACGTACAACTCATCGATGATGCCGACACTCGGCACTCACTGTGGATTGTCAGTAACGATGATGCCTGCGCCGGCATCAGCCGGGCTCTTGCGGAAAGAACTCTCTATGTCGCGGACGGCCATCACCGCTATGAAACGGCGCTCGCGTATCGCGACGCGCGACGCGCAAAGGACGGGCCAGGCCCGGATCAGCCATACGACTATATGATGATCTACCTTTCCAGCATGGAAGAGGCAGGCCGGTCCATCTTCCCCATCCACCGGTTTGTGTCAGGTTTAACCTGGGAGACGATGGAGCGACTGTCAAGCTCCCTGCAAGAATACTTTGAAATCAAGGAAGTCCCCGGCAAAGGAACAGACCGCCAGCAGAAAATGATCTCGATGATGAACGAGCAGCCCGCTGACCGTAACTCATTCGGCATATATCTGCCGGCCCCGGACAGCTACCAAATACTGACAGCGCTTAAACCGCGGCCTGTGATCAGCGCTGAAAAAACCGCCCGCTCCGCCGCCTATCGTTCTCTTGATGTTGCGGTTCTCGACAGGGTTATCCTGGACGACGTTCTGGGGGTCTCGCCTGAAGGTTCCAACGCTGACGCAAAAGTCAGGTTCGTTGAGCGCACAGACAAGGCCCTCGAAGAAACATCTCGGCCCGGATTCCAGGTAGCGTTCTTCGTAAACCCGACATCCATGGAAGAAATCAGGGCCGTTTCCGAGGCCGGCGAAAAAATGCCGCAGAAATCCACATATTTCTACCCGAAACCACTGACCGGCATGGTCTTCCGCAGCTACCTCTACTAGACTCCCAGGCATGACAGAATCAATCATCATCCTAGTTATAAGCCTGGCGATAATCCTTGCCGGTTGCGAAGGCTTCACAAACGGCATCGAATGGTTCGGCAAGAAGCACGGACTCGGCGAAGGTGCGGTCGGCAGCGTGCTCGCCGCCGTCGGTACAGCCCTCCCGGAGACGCTAATCCCGATGATCGCCATCATTTTCGGCACCGGAGAGGCGGCAAAAGAGATAGGTGTGGGCGCAATCCTGGGCGCACCCTTCATGCTTTCCACCCTGGCCATGTTCGTCACCGGCGTATCATTGCTTGTATTCGCAAAAACCAGGGACCGGCCACGGAATCCCGAAATCAACCCGAAGATTATCGGCCGCGACCTGACCTTCTTTCTTGTTTTCTACCTCGCCGCGATAATCGCAGGAATCATCCAGTCAAAAACCCTGGACTGGATGCTCGCGTTTATGCTGTTTGCCGGCTATGGGGTTTATGTTTATATAACCCTCCGAACTGAAGGAGACCTTGACGGCCACACGCGACCTCTCTACCTCGCAAGCTCCCACCCCCCCCACTTCCCTCACCTGCGCTGGATTCTCCTGCAGATATTCATCTCACTGGGGGCAATCGTACTGGGGGCGCATCTGTTTGTCGGGGCTGTAGCCGATGTCGCAGACAGACTGCTCCTGCCAGCCCTGGTCATCTCAATGCTAATAACTCCGATCGCCACGGAGTTGCCTGAGAAGTTCAACAGCGTGCTCTGGATCAGAAGCCGAAAGGATACGCTGGCACTTGGCAACATCACTGGAGCCCTCGTATTTCAGTCCACATTCCCGGTTTCAGTGGGACTTTTGCTGACAGAGTGGAAACTGGAACCTGTAGCCCTTGTCAGCGCTGCCATGGCGCTCGGCTCCGGCTTTCTTTTGCTTATCTGGATCATGATCCGACGCACGATTGCATGGTGGATGCTGATCTTGTGCGGAGCATTTTATGCTTCATTCGTCATTTATGCATTGTTATATGGTATGAGTGCAGCCTCCTGATTCAATCGGGGACCGCGGTTTCACCACATCAGCGCGGTATGCTAGACTATTTCCCCGGCCGGAGATCCCGGCCGTAGTTCGTATATGTGCGCCCGTAGCTCAATCGGCAGAGCAGGGGACTCTTAATCCCAAGGTTGTAGGTTCGATTCCTACCGGGCGTACCAGAAATACTTCCTGCTAATGGCAGGATTCCATGAAAAAAGGCCGTTCTCATAGACGGCAGCCAGGCAATCCTGGTCCGAAGACCTTAGATCCTTGGCTTTGCGCCACTCCGTTTCCGGAGTTTTGCCCTTATCACCCGGATTTGGCTTCTCCCCCTCCAACCGCGTTCCGTGGAGTGGTCACTCTCGTAACCACTATTTGTACCGGCCATCCAGGTATCACCTTTACCAGCGGTTTTGCCGAAGGGTAGGATGAGGCTAAACAATCCGAGGCTAACGGAGGCTAATTCACCGAACCCACCTGTCGTGAGTCATTTCGCTTTATTAAGACATAATCAGAAGATGTTCTGATTGCGGAATGAGCCCACTTTATGCGATTATTATGTTGCTACTAACGTGGAAGTTGCAGCTCAGGGCATACGAGTGACAGTTAGGGGGAGGGGAACAGGAAAGGTCCCCAGCCGTGAAAACTATAAAAACAATGACAATATTCGGGACTCGACCCGAAGTTATAAAGCTGGCTCCTGTAATCCAGAAGATGGACAAGTCGCTGAATTTTAAATCAGTGCTTGTCACGACCGGTCAGCACCGGGAAATGCTGGGTCAAGCTCTTGACCAGTTCGGCATCGTTCCCGATTACAATCTTGATATCATGGCGCCAAACCAGGCCGTCAGCGATGTCACCGTTAATTCACTCCGTGGTATTGAAGAGATTATATCTGTAGAAAAACCGGACCTTGTATTAGTCCAGGGTGATACAACCACTGCATTTGCAGGCTGCCTCGCGGCTTTTTATCAAAAAATCGCAGTCGGTCATGTGGAGGCGGGCCTCCGTACATATGACAAGTACAGACCTTTTCCAGAAGAGATCAATCGTTCCCTGATCACCCAACTTGCCGACGTGCATTTTGCTCCGACGCTATCCGCCTGGGATGCCTTGAGACGCGAAGGCGTCGCTGAAGAAAAACTGTTTATTACCGGCAATACCGTGATTGACGCTCTGTTTAATGTAGTGAGCCAGGATCATCGATTCAGTACTAAGGAGCTTGAAGAGGCCGGGGAAAACGGAAAGCGCCTTATCGTGGTAACTTCACACAGGAGAGAGAATTTCGGTGAACCACTTCGCAATATTTGCAATGGTATCCTTGAGCTGGTGGACAAGTTCACTGATATTGAGATAATATTTTCGGTCCACCGAAATCCCAAGGTAAATGTTCCGGTTCATGCGATTCTGGGTGATCACGAAAGAATCCACTTAGTGGAACCGCTAAATTACCTGGATATGGCCAATTTGATTTCACGCGCATGCATGGTGATGACTGACTCAGGTGGCCTGCAGGAGGA
>JBBAAB010000029.1:0-10814 GCA_041658445.1 Thermoleophilia bacterium | reverse complement strand
TGCTGGGGGTGTGTCTTGGCCACCAGGCGATCGGGCAGGTCTTCGGAGGCAGTATTTTGCGTGGCGAAGAACCTGTGCATGGCAAAACATCAGCGATTCATCATGACGGCAGGACGGTCTTTGAAGGTGTGGAGAATCCTTTCACGGCTACGAGGTATCACTCCCTGGTTTTAGCCGGCCCCATACCTGAGGAACTTGAAATGACCGCCTGGACGGATGACAACGTGGTCATGGGGGTACGGCACCGGACCCTGCAGGCCCTGGAGGGCGTCCAGTTCCATCCGGAGAGCATACTGACAGTGCCTGGCAAAAAGATTCTGGATAATTTTTTGAAGATGCACATATAGGGAGCGACGATGCCGAACGACATTCTTACATACGCGATCGACAGGCTTGCCGACCGTACGAACCTTACCGAGGCCGAGGCTGAGTCGGTGCTCGAACAGATCATGTCAGGAGGCGCCAGCGAAGTGCAGACCGCGGGATTTCTGACGGCGCTGCGCGCCAAGGGTGAGACGGTTGAGGAGATCGTCGGGCTTGCCCGCACCATGCGGCGTTTTTCCGTGCGCGTGGACGTGGAAGGAGTAGACCTCGTGGATACCTGCGGCACCGGTGGTGACAGGTCCCATACTTTCAACATCTCCACTACGGCCGCATTCGTCGTGGCCGGAGCCGAGGGCCAGGTTGCCAAGCACGGCAACCGCAGCGCCACCAGCCAGTGCGGCAGCGCCGACGTGCTCGAGGCACTGGGAGCCAATTTGAGCCTCCCCGCGGATCAGGTCGCCCGTTGCATCGGCGAGGTCGGCATAGGTTTCATGTTCGCGCCGCTGCATCATGAGGCCATGAAACATGTGGTCCCGGTGCGCAAGGAGCTGGCTATCCGCACAATATTCAATTTTCTGGGGCCTCTGACCAACCCGGCGGGCGCCGAATACCAGCTGATCGGAGTTTCCGACCGTTCCTATGTAGAGGTGATCGCCTGGGCGCTGAAGGATCTGGGCTGCCGTCGCGGTCTCGTCGTGCACGGCTCCGACGGCCTTGACGAGATAACCATCACCGGTCCCACCGATATCGCGGAAATACGCGAGGGTGAAGACGAGATATCACTCTATTCGATAACTCCGGAAGAATTCGGTTTCGAGCGTGCTTCGGGCACCGACATGCTCAAGGGTGGCACGGCGGAAAAGAACGCGGAGATCCTTAAAAGCATACTCGAAGGGGAATCCGGCGTGCGTCGGGAGATCGTTCTCATGAACGCCGGCGCGGCGCTCTATGCCGTGGGTGTTGCCAAATCAATTGAAGACGGCGTCAGGCAGGCGGCCGAAAGTATCGACAGCGGAGCCGCGAAAAAGAAGATGGAAGCATTTATCCAGGCCACGGTGGCACAGGCATAAGTGTGGAGTTTCTCGAAAAAATTCTTCTCACAACCAGGGAAGACCTGGAACGCAGAAAGAAAAGCGCACCGGTCGATGAGCTCCCGAAGCCGCCGCACACAAGAGCGGCTGGCGGTTTTGGCCAAGCCATAGCGGCGCCGGGCATATCGGTAATCGCTGAAATCAAGCGGGCCTCACCGTCCAGGGGCATGATCCGGCCGGAACTCGATGTAGCCGCCATCGCCACGGCATATGAAAAAGCCGGCGCCGCAGCGGTTTCAGTCCTTACTGAGGAGAGACATTTCCGGGGAAGTCTGGCAGATCTTCAGGAGGCTCGCGGCGCCTGCGGTCTGCCGCTCCTTCGTAAGGACTTCATTATCGACCCCTATCAGATCCGCGAAGCGGCGGCTTATGGGGCCGACGCGGTGCTTTTGATCGTTACGGCCCTTACAGGACACGAACTGCGGACACTTTACGAAGAGGCCGTGAGCGTGGGGCTCGAATGTCTGGTAGAGGTTCATGATGGCGAGGAACTCAAGCGGGCACTGGAAATGGAAGCGCCGCTGATAGGCATCAATAACCGTAATTTAAGAACCTTTAAGGTAAATCTGGATACTACCCTGAATCTGATAGAATCTGTCCCCAGCGATCGTCTGGTTGTCAGTGAGAGCGGAATCAGGGACCGGGCAGATGTTTCCCTTTTGGCCGCAGCAGGAGTGCGTGCCGTTCTTGTAGGTGAAACCTTGATGCGCAGCCCCGACCCTGGTGTAAAGCTGGAAGAGTTACTGGGGTGAACCCGGATTTCCACGGCAATTGATGAAAAGCCATGTTTGGGCGCAAGTCATCAGGGGGAGAAAATTTGCGGGTTGAATCGCAAACAGGTTACTTGCGGGTATCAGGGTATAAAGAAATTCGGGATGGCGGCCGTTAAAGGCTAGGCAATAAAGGAGTGAAAGAACAGCTGCTGTTAATTAATCGTTCATGCAATGATCCTGCCAAAGAGGAAAAGAAGTCATTTTTGTCGAAACCTATCCCCAGTCCTTTGGGGCGAAGTTTCAGCTATCAAAATTCTTAATGGCCAGTCTCTTTAAAAAGAAACCCGGTAAGCCCAGGGCGGGGCAGACACCTTCACAGAATGAAGGTGGCATGGGTGTGCCTCCTCCACCGCCCAAAAAGAAAAAATCCCTCCTCGGTAAAAAGGGCCCCAAGCAGGCGAAGCACAGCAAACAGAAACCCCCTAAAGGACAGAAGAAACGTTTGTTCGGCAATAAAAAAGCCAGGCCACCGATGCCCCCTTCACAGGCAGTTACCGGTTTGCCGGGTGGGACTACTTCAGGAGCGCCTGCCGATGGGATGAAGCCGTCCCCTGCGAATCAGGATTTACCGCAGACGTCCGCAGAGGGGCAGCCCTCCAGAAAATCTATTTTTGGCAGCAAGGGAGCAAAGGGCCCCAAGAAGGCAAAAGTCGAATCACTGAAATCGCCAAAAAAGCCAAAGGAAAAAAAGCAAAAGGCGCCAAAGGGCGAGAAGAAATCCTTTGGTAAGAAGTCACGGACGGCGGTTCTGGGGCCTCAGTCAGGGGCTCCGATACAAACACCCACAGGTGGGCCACCGCCGATGTCGGGCGTTCCACCGGGCGCCCAGGGTCCTCCAGGAAAGCCCGCCCGTCAGTCTTTATTTGGAAAGAAAGCGCCAAAGGGTCCGGAGCAGCCAAAGCCACGCAAGAAGAGGAAAAGTAAATCCAGCGGTATCGGTGGTTCAAAGACGAGTCCCGTGGGTCTGGATATCGGCAGGACTTCGCTTTCAGCCGTATGTCTGCGGTATCAGACAGGCGGATCAGTGATGCTGTCAGCAGCGCTGGACAATCTTCCGCCGGGATTGATCCAGGAGGGCGAGGTTAAGGAGGTTGAAGGTCTTGCTTTCGCACTGAAGGACTTCTGGAAAACACACAAGATAAAAGGCCGCAGAGTGACCATTGGTCTGGCGAATCAGAAGGTTGTCGTCAGGACACTGGAATTTCCGATGCTCGACGAAAAGGAACTTCGATCTGCCATTGAATTCCAGGCCCAGGACTACATTCCCATTCCGATTGAGGAAGCCGTCTTCGACTTTCATATTCTGGGACATTTCACTTCAGAGGAAGGGATCCAGAAGCAGCGGGTGCTGGTCGTGGCTGCCCAGAAGGTCATGGTCATGGACTTCATTAACGCCGTAAAGAAGGCAAAACTGATAGTAGACGGCGTCGACTTGCAGGCTTTTTCCATGCTGAGGTCTTTAGCTGAAAGTAGTTTCCTTGAAGTTGAGGGGGAAAGGAAAGAGGCTGTAGCCATCGCCAATATCGCATCCGACATCACAAATATTGTCGTAACCACAAGCGGTGAACCCCAGTTCACCCGTATCGTCGCATTCGGTGGAGACAATTTCACAAAGGCGATCCAGGATCTTCAAGGCACAACTTATGCTGAGGCCGAAGAGCTGAAAGCCCAGACAGGACTGGCAGCTCCCGGTGTCAATCGTCCGGAAGAGGGCAATGGCGGCACGGCAGAATTAACCGCGGAAGGCGCTGAGAGCGATAGTGCTGCTCAACCGCAAGATACTGGCATAATCCAGGTCTCACCAGAATCCGTTTCTTCGGAAGAAGCAGGGCCGGAAACCGTGCCGAGTGCCGAACCGCCAAAGGTGGACATGCCGGAGACTGAAAACAAAAACGATAGCGGTTGGCCTCAAGGACCTCCGGATATTGAGTCTCCCGAAGAAATCAAGGCCGGCATAATGAGGGCTCTGGAGCTGACGGCTGATGCTCTGGCTGATGAAATACGCAGGTCGCTAGATTATTACATGTCCCAGGAGCAGTCAGCGCCCATCGGTAAACTGGTATTGAGCGGTGGCGGGGCGATGCTTCCCAACCTGGATTTGCACCTGGCCCAGGTATTTCCGTTTCCTGTTGAAATCGGGAATCCGTTGAGGAGGATAACGCAGAACAGGTCAGACCTAACAGATAGTGAGTTAAATGCCCTGGCGCCCAGGTTTGCGATAGCGATAGGCCTGGCGCTGGAGGATGAGGAGTAAGCAATGCCGAGAGTCAATCTTGTGCCACAGGAAGAAAGGCAGCGGGAATTCCGCCGCCAGATGTATATTTTCCCGATTGCGGGAGCGATTCTGCTGATCGCTGCGATGGGTGGCAGTTATTACTACTTCAACAGCGAGCTTAACAATAAACAGAGCGAACTTGATTCCAAAAAACAGCTAAACGCGCAATTGAGCAAGGATGTAGCTGAACTATCGAAATACGATGAACTCAAGAATCAGAAACAGAGCCGTCAGAACGCTGTGACAAGCCTGTATTCACAAAGATTTCGCTGGTCAAGGACCATGGATGATATCTCTTTTGTCATGCCGGCCGATTCATGGCTGATCGACATCAAGGGCAACGTACCTAGCGCAGTGACTGCCACGTCCAGCAAAAGCGCCGCCGCTGGTCAGAAAGCCCAGGCTCAGGATCTGATACTCGAAGGGTACACATATGAGATGGGTACTGTCGCGACAATGATGATCAGGATCGGGCTCATCCCGTCTTTGAAGGAAGTCGTTCTGATAAAGGCGGAGAAAGAGGACATGGGAGGACGTCTGGTGATTCATTTCCAAATAGGGGCCAATCTGAACCAGGCCGCGGACACCGTAAAGCCCGCGGTGGCTCCGGTAGCCGGCGAACAGGGTCCATCCGACGTCACGCCGACAACAGGTACGTCTACCTCGCCGACTACCGGCAGGACGACGACTGGTTCCACTACCAGGACAACCGGTACTACAGGTGTAACAGGTGGAACAAATTAGCGATAGGTTGAGGATATGAAGAAACGTGACATAATAATTCTGGCTGCCTTGGGCATTATTGTATTGATTGTGGCCTGGTATTTCCTCATCATTTCTCCCAAGCGAAGTGACGTGGGAGTCGTCGACAGCGAGCTGCAGCAACAACAAAAGAAATACGATGAAGATTATGCGAAAGTAAAGAGGGTCACTGAGGAGAGGAATGCGGCGCAGCAGACATCCGGCGAGCTTCTCAAGCTGAACAAAATGGTGCCGGCCGACAGCCAGCTGCCTTCCATGATCGTTGACCTGCAACAGAGCGCCAATGAGTCAGGCATCTACTTTTTGAAGATAGAGCCTGGAGAAGCGATCGCCGGTAGCGATGGAAATACCATAATCCCAATGGAGCTGAAATTCCAGGGCAGATTTCTTGAAGTAAATGATTTCCTGTACCGTGTCGAGAATTACGCCAGGATGGAAGGTAACGACATCAACATACCCGGACGGCTTATCAGCGTCATCACGCTCAATATGAAAGAGCCTGAGCTGGATACGCCCGACCCGGATGACGGCGTGTCGAAAAAATTCCCGAACGTACTGGCTACGCTCGGAATTAACGCATATATGACGGCGCCGGCACCGCCCTCGCAAACAGGAAGTCGCGCCGCTCAACCTGCGGCAAGTGATACCGGCGCGGCGGGTTCGAGCGGGACCGGTGGGGGATAAGTAATGGGCATATTTTTAAAAATCGCTGATTTCAAGGGTTCGCCGTTGCTGGCGGCAGTGGCGATGCTCATCCTGGTTATAATGTCGATCGGTCTCGCCATATCGTGCGGTGGTGAAGAGCAGCAGACGACGCCCTCGCTGACCAAGGCAGAGACAAAACCCAGCACGGGAACAACCAAAAGCAGGACTACGTCGACGCCCACGCCGTCATCGACTTCGTCATCCTCATCTTCTTCATCGTCTTCGTCTTCAACCGACAGCCTTACCGCTTCCACGACTACATGGGGCAGCGTGTTCAAGTTCAGAAAAGACCTGTTCAAGCAGCAGATCAGCGAGTCAGACAGCGCCGCTACAACCGCTACGAGTGGATCTACGAGCGCCAGTTCGACCACTCCTTCAACTACCGATACCGGAACCGGCACTTCGTCGAGCGGTACATATTATCCGAGCAGTGGGAGCACGTCCCCGAGCGGCGACAGCACATACCCTTCAGGTGGCACGTCGAGCGGTGGAACTTATTATCCGCCCTATACACCTCCTGTAAAGTAAGGCCATTTCAGGCTGTGTGCCCGCCCTGTAAACTCAAGAGCATGTTCCATCCGCCCAAAAGGCGGATGTCAACGTTAAAGGTGGAATATCCAGGATGACACTTCATTACAAGACAGCAGGTGAATCCCACGGTCCCCAACTGACGGCGATTACTTCCGGCGTGCCTGCGGGGCTGAAAATTTCGACGAAGGATATAAACAGGGATCTCGCCAGACGCCAATTGGGTCACGGCCGTGGAGGCCGGATGAAGATAGAAACCGATTCCGGCGAAATTACCGCTGGTTTACGTCATGGATTGACCCTGGGAAGCCCTATCAGCATCACAATAAAGAATGCAGACTGGAAGAACTGGCGCGCGATAATGTCCATCGAGAAAAAGGATGTCACCGGAAACAAAAAACTGGTGGTGCCAAGGCCGGGTCATGCCGACCTGGCCGGAGTACAGAAATACGGGCTGGATGATATCCGTAGCGTTCTGGAGCGTGCCAGCGCCAGGGAGACAGCCGCCAGGGTAGCAGTGGGTGCAATCGCACGGCGCATTCTCGCGGAGCTCGACATAGCGATCGTAAGCCATGTGGTTCAAATTGGCAGAGTTAGGGCGAGGAAGAGAAGGCTATCCATCGGTGATTTTACCGGTGTCGACAAATCAGCAGTGCGATGCCTTGATGAAAAGGCAGCGAAGGATATGGTGGTTGCCATAAACGCCGCCCGCAAGGCAGGGGAATCTCTGGGTGGTGTCTTCGAGGTCATTGCCTTCGGCTTGCCGGCGGGCCTGGGTTCGTATGTATCTGGTCCGGAACGCCTTGGAGGTCGCATCGCCTCGGCACTGATGAGCATTCCCGCTATCAAGGGAGCCGAACTGGGTGACGGGTTCTCACTTGCGGCGACACCTGGTTCCAAGGCGCACGATGAGATATTTTTCGATCCGGAGAAAGGATATTACCGAAAAACAAATCGTTCCGGCGGGCTTGAAGGTGGCATGACCACAGGCGAGCCGGTGGTCGCACGCGCTTGCATGAAACCGATTCCGACCCTGACGAAGCCTCTTAATTCGGTGAACATGAGGACCGGAAAGGGAGCCCACGCGTTCAAGGAGAGGAGCGACGTCTGTGCCGTTCCGGCTGCCGCGGTTGTCGGAGAGGCCATGATAGCGATCGAGCTCGCCCGGGCCCTCATGGAAAAATTCGGCGGTGACTGCATGACGGACTTAAAGGAATCATATCTTGTCTATCTAAGGAGATTGAGGGGCAGTTGGGTCCAACCCTGATTCTGATCGGGTTCATGGGAAGCGGCAAGACCGCCGCAGGCAAGCGCGTGGCAGACGATCTTGGCTGGGAATTTTACGATACCGACCTGCTGGTTGAGCAGGAGGTGGGAGCCAGCATCATCGAGATTTTCGAGCGTGAAGGCGAATCAGCTTTTCGTAAAGCCGAGGAGCTTGTTATTTTCCACCTCCTTGATGAAGTTATCAGTGCGTCGGCGGGAACGGTTCTCTCACTGGGCGGCGGAGCCATAACGATCGACAATGTGTACAGGCGTCTTTTGCGGGAAAATCTGGTCGTTATGCTGGATGAGGATATAGAGACCGCATTTTCGAGGGCACGGAACGGGAAGAGACCGCTGGGAAATGATCGCGAAGCCTTCGGATTGCTGTACGCGAAGAGGGAAGATCTGTATCGTGCAGTCGCAAAAATTGTAGTGCAGACGCGAGGTAAAAGTATCGATCAGGTGGCCGAAGAGATAGTTATACAGACAAGTAAAAGGAAGGATAAAGGTTGATACAGCTTCTTGCCAGCACCAGGAGCAAGGAATATCCAATCTTTTTAAGCAGGGGTGCGCTGGCTGAAATCGGCAATCTCTGGAAGTCCCATGGCAGGCGTGGGAAAGTCGTGATCATCACCGACAGAAATGTCGCAGATTTTTACCTGGGCCGGGCGGAGGAAGCTTTTCAAAAGGCGGATTTCAAAGTCGCTTCCGTGGTAGTGCAGGCTGGTGAAGAGGCAAAGAGTATCAAGCGCGCGTCCAAACTCTACTCGAGGCTCTATGAGCTGCAAACACGGCGTCGCGACACAATATGCGCGCTTGGCGGTGGTGTGGTCGGCGACCTTGCCGGTTTCGTCGCAAGCACGTATATGCGGGGCATAGGCCTTGTTCAGGTGCCGACAACGCTGTTGTCGCAGGTTGATAGCAGCATCGGCGGCAAGGTTGGCATCAACATCGCCGAAGCCAAGAACTATGTTGGCTCTTTCTACCAGCCGGACATGGTCGTCACTGATCCGTCACTGCTGAAAAGCCTGCCACGCGGCCAGCTGGTCGAGGGGCTGGCGGAGGTTGTGAAGTATGCATTGTTGTCAGGGGACGATTTCTTTTCTGCTCTCGAAGACAGTTACGGGGAGTTTCTGGGACTCAACATGTCATTTGTCGAACCCGTGGTCCGCCGCTGCATCGAATATAAGCTGGGTGTCGTATCAGAGGATGAGCGCGATTTCGGGCTCAGGGCGGTGCTCAACCTTGGACATACCGTGGGACATGGTATCGAAGCCGCGGGGCAATACCGGCTGTATTCCCATGGTCAGGCTGTGGCATTAGGCCTGCTGGCGGCTGTCTGGTTATCAGAGGAAGTCTTCTCACTCGAGGCTGAATATACCGTAAGGCTCAAGGCTCTGCTTGACGCGCTCGGTCTTCCGACTGTCCTTGCAGATACCGATCCGGATGTCGCGATCGCGGCCATGGCCAGCGACAAGAAGGCCGATGACCTCTCCGCCAACATGGTGCTGATGAAGAGACTGGGCGAGCCGGTGATCAATTGTGATGTCGATGCGGATATGCTGAAGGACGTGGTCATGCGCCTGTCCAGGGAGGGTCTGAAATGAGAACGCTGGTGCTTTTACATGGATGTAACCTGAACATGCTGGGACAGAGGGACCCCGGGCAGTACGGCACAGTCACCCTGGCTAAACTGGTAGCACAGGTGGTTGAAGAGGCAAGGCGCAACGGTATGATGTGCGCATCTTTTCAGACCAACCACGAGGGTCAGCTGGTAGAGAAAATACATGAGCTGCGCCTCACCGCGGACTGCATGATCATCAATCCCGGCGCCTGGACGCATTACAGCTACGCGATTCGGGACGCACTTGAGATGGTCAGAGGCCCGATCGTCGAGGTTCATCTTTCTGATATCGAAAACCGCAAGGAAGAATGGCGGAGCCGATCGGTTATCAGGGACGTATGCGAGCATGTTGTCTCCGGGAAGGGCCCCGAAGGTTACGTTGAGGCCGTCGGCTGGCTGGCCGAGCGGCTGGGGACTGGTTCTGACTTACCCTGATCTGAAACATCAAGATGATTAAAATTCCCAGGGATTACGACTCACTACTTATCACACACCTCCCCAATGTTCGCTATTTGACGGGATTTTCAGGAAGCGCCGGCTGTGTCCTGATTACCCGAGCCAAAAAGCTGTTTTTTACAGATTTTCGCTATCAGGCGCAGGCGAAACGCGAGGTAAGGAGATTCGATGTGCATATCGTGCCGGCGGCGGCGCTTGCAGGGGCCTGCGGTTACGCGGTCAAACGGCGCCTGAAGCTGGGTATCGTGGGATACGAGGCCGCGCATTTAAACCAGCGCAGCTTTCTTGAAGTAAAAAAGATTCTCAAGGGAACAAGCTTTAAGGATTCTGAAGGGATAGTTGAGAAATCGAGGCAGATAAAGAGCCGCACCGAAATCAGCAGGATCAGGAAAGCCTGCGCGCTGGCCGACCTGGCGATGGAGAAACTTCGCCGCACGAAGGTAACCGGCAAAACCGAGAAAGAGATCGCCTGGCTGCTGGAGTCGGCCATGCGCATGGCTGGTTCAGGCGCTCTTCCCTTTGAGATCATCGTCGCTTCAGGACCACGTTCGGCGATGCCGCACGTGGTAGCTTCCGGGCGCGTGATCAGGCCGGACGAGCTTGTCGTGGTCGATCTGGGCGCCAGCGTTGACGGATACTGCTCCGATATGACCAGGACCTTTACCACGGGGGAGCTGTCACGAAGGCAGGCGGAGATTTATCGAATCGTCCGGGAAGCCCAGGAGGTCGCCCTGGAAGGAGCACGACCGGGTGTGCCCTGTGCTGATCTGGACGGGATGGCGCGCCGGCGCATTACAGAGGCGGGATACGGGGATGCGTTCGGGCATTCGCTGGGTCATGGCGTGGGACTGGAGGCGCACGAGGGTCCGGTGCTGGCTCCGAGGTCCAAAGAGATTCTGCGGGCCGGAATGACGGTCACCATCGAACCGGGCATCTATGTGGAACGAATCGGGGGCGTGCGGATCGAAGATACCATTCTGGTGGGCTCCACGGGTCCGGTAAGGCTCACT
>JBBAAB010000028.1:0-10816 GCA_041658445.1 Thermoleophilia bacterium | reverse complement strand
ATCTTGGTGGCAAATCCGCTGGCAGCCATGGGGCTAATATCACGATCATATTTGCTCGGTTTGATATCCTGGGCTTCATTCACGATCAGCAGTAAATTCGCGGTCGCCCCCACCACGTTCGCCTGACCATCCCCCGAAAAAAAGGTCACCCTTGCCAGCCCAATCATGCGCATGAAGTCCGAGCATTTCTTCCACCGGCCGCGTGTGATTACGTTCCGCTGCATCCTGGTCTCTAGGCGTAAAATACTGCGAATGGTTTGGGGCTTGTAGGTCGGGTTGAATTCCACGATCTCTTTATCCCTGGTCTGGAACCGTTGCAAAAGAAATAGTTTCAGGTGGCACAATAACTCATCCTTACCCGCCTGCCTGCTGATCAAAATAACGATCGTCCTCCCGGCCCGTTCCAGGATGGATTGAAGGATCGCCTCAATCGGTTCCACCTGGTAAGGTCGTAGCGTGATCCCGCATCCATAGAGCGCCAGGTTGTATGGGCTGCTTTGTATCAAACGACTGCGCGTCAATAAGTTAGACATTTAAGAATCCCTCTTCCAAATTGATCTCATTGAGAGCATCCAGGATGGCAATTTCGGTTGGTTCATATTTTGCCATTGCGATTAATCTCGTCTTGGTGAGTCCTGAAATATTGCTGAATACATTATTCAGGCTGTTGATCGTTTCGAGCGTTCTCTGGCTGATTTCTCCCTCACCTTCTTGTTCAAGCCCTGCGTTGGTAATTCTGGTCATAATTCGGTCTGCGATTACCTGAGCTGCTTTTAATTCTGCTTCCAGCGTGTCTCCCGTTTTTTCCAGCCGTTTTATTTCTTTCTTTGAAAAACTGTGCGCGTAAAACCCATGTTTTAAGTGGTTTATGTTCCCTTTTGGAGCGCCTCGTTTTTTATGGTTTCCCGGTTCTATCGAGCTAGTCCCGCTTCCTGCGGGGTAGTCCCGGTTCTCGCACGGGGCGTAGTAGTCCCGGTCTTCCGTCTTCCGTCTCCGGTCTTCCCTCCGTCTCCCGTCTCCCGTCCCCGGTCCTTCAAGGTAGTCCCGGTTCCCGTTGAAGCTGCCAGAATGGTTTATGAATAATTCCTCTCCGGTCCCGGTCTTCCGTCTTCCGTCTCCGGTCTTCCCTCCGTCTTCGGTCTTCGGTCGTTCTTGTTTTTCGCTCATGGTTTGATCCTCCTGGTGATGGTGATGATCATTTTGAGAATGCGCTGGCGGTCCCGGGTTGAAAGATCGGGACGTCTGAGCATTTCAGCCGCGTTTATGAGCATCTTGCGCTTGATGTCAGCCAAAAACTGGTCCGTCGAGATTGTGTCCAGCGTGGTAGTCCCGGTTCCGGCACGGGGCCTGGCGATCTCTTCCGGCGTGAAGAGATGGGAATAAAAGCCGTGTTTCGTGGTAGTCCCGGTTCTTGCACGGGAGGGGGTGGGTTTTGGCATGGGCTCATCTCCAGCGGTAGTCCCGGTTCGTGCGAGGAAGCACCGATTCTTTTACGGGGTACGGGGTATGGGATAAGGGGCGTTTTTCGCTCATGGATTGACCATCCTTGTGATCGTCAGGATTAATGCAATGATGGAGAGGCCTCCCCCTCCTATCGACAGCGTGATCAGGAGCTTCACCTGCGCCATCACCTCCCGTATCTCTTTCAGGTCTGCCTCGGTGCTGGAACGCCAGGCTTCGATGGCCGCCACCTTTTCTTTAAGGATGAGGATGTCATCGCACATCGTCCCGGCGTTGTTCCGGGGCATCGTCCCGATGTCTTTCCGGGAGAAGGTTGTTTGTTTGGGGTTGTGATCTCTCATAGGGTGTCCTTCCCGTATGCTGTGTATCGGTTCATCTCTTGTAAAAACGGAGTCCGAAGTCTCCTGACTTCGGCAGCAAAGTAGTCCCGGTTCCCGCACGGGACTCCCTCTCCAAATCGTTCTTCAGATTTGGGGAGGGTTGGGGTGGGGTCCGCCTCGGCCTTAGTGCCGATACGCCAGGCTTCGAGGGAGGCGACCTTTTCTTTCAGGATGAGGATGCCATCGCAGGCCCGCTTACATGAGTCAGCGGCATGGCGTTCGAGCGGTTGAACCGCCCACCGCGCAGGGGGTGTGTGTTTGGGGTTGTGGATTCTCATAGGGTGTCCTTCCCGTATGCTGTGCATCGTTTCCTCTCCGTCGTCGTAGTCCCGGCTCTCGGGCGGGCACGGGAAGGCATCCTTAAAAAGGGACACGGGAAGTGTCAGCCTTCCCGTGCCTGGGATTATTTTAGAACAGATGTTCTGTTTTGTCAAGAGGGAATTGGGGGAACATCGTCCCTGCCAGGTGAGTAGTTTCGGACGCGAAAGCCTCCCCGCGGGATCGACCGCGGAGAGGCTGACCACCTGGCCGTGTGGGGATTATTTTAGAACAATTGTGCTAAGTTGTCAAGAGAGAAATGAAAGTGCCCCTAGCTTCTTTTTCTGGCATACCGTGCCAGAATTACTTTCTTAGGGAGAAAATGAGCTTCGGCGAATCGTGTGACGCCGAAACAATTTGAAGCAAGAGGCAGAGGTATTATGGCAGGAATGGAGGCGAGGCAGGAGGGGTAAGAACCCTGGTAAATTACATTTTTGAGAGATGAGATTGTATTTATTACACTTATCCAGTATAGTTTTAATTGGAATAAATCCACGTGCGTGGTAGTCCCGGTTCCTGCGGTAGCCCCGGTTCTCGCGATAGTCCCGGTTCTAGCGATAGTCCCGGTTCTAGCACGGGACACGGGACACGGGACACGGGGCGAAGTAGTCCCGGTTCCAGCGGGGTAGTCCCGGTTCCCGCGTGGTAGTCCCGGTTCCCGCGATAGTCCCGGTTCTAGCGATAGTCCCGGTTCTAGCGATAGTCCCGGTTCTAGCGATAGTCCCGGTTCTAGCACGGGACACGGGACACGGGACACGGGACACGGGGTACGGGGCAAAGCCAAAGGCACTCGAAGAGGGTATTTTCTAGTAGCATTTGAACCTAATTGAATTTCTAATTAAGTCCATTTCAGCGAAGTAGTCCCGGTTCTAGCACGGGACACGGGGGACGGGGCACGGGGCAATACCTCCCATACCTTGCTCACCAGCCGGGTCAACTGTTCCATCCCTTTTTCCAGCGGTGCCAGGTTGATGAATTCTTGCACGCTGTGTGCCCGGCCTCCGGTTGTCAAGCCGATGGTTACAGCAGGCAGGCCGCGGCTGAGTGGCAGGTTGGCGTCGGTTGAACCGGTGTTCAGATGGGGTTCGACGCCTGCCGCGCGCAGACAGTCCTGGGCCAGTCTCACCAGCGGATGTTCCGCCGGGAGCTCGCCCGAGGGCCGCTGGCCGATTATTTCCGCCTCCACCGTCACGCCGGGCTTCTTTGCTGCGTGGACAATTTGCTCCACCTGCCCGGCCAGTGCCTCCAGCGTCTCAGCGCTCTCGGAGCGCAAATCCAGTTCCAGCATGGCTTCGGCGGCAATGGTGTTGACCGACGACCCGCCGGAAATGATGCCGATATTGAGCGTGGTGCGCGGCGTGCACGCGGCGTTAGTCCCGGTCCCCGCGGGGTAGTCCCGGTTCCCGGACGGGGCGGGGTAGTCCCGGTTCCCGCGTGGTAGTCCCGGTTCCCGCACGGGGGACGGGGGACGGGACAATTCCAGCGCAGTGATGCAGGTTGAGAGCGCCGTCAGTTCGTGGATGGCGGAGGGCTGGCCGTAATCAATCCACGAGTGGCCGCCCGAGGTCCGGATAGTGATGCGGGTGCGGCGCACGCCCAGCCCACGGTGGGTGATCTGTCCCAGCGCCATGCCTTCCAAGACAATATACGCCAGCGGTGTAGTCCCGGTTCCAGCACGGGACGGGGTAGTCCCGGTTCCAGCGAAGCAGTCCCGGTTCCTGTACGGGACACGGGACGGGGTAGTCCCGGTTCCAGCGAAGCAGTCCCGGTTCCTGTACGGGACACGGGACGGAGTAGTCCCGGTTCCAGCGGGGTAGTCCCGGTTCCCGTACGGGGCGGGGTAGTCCCGGTTCCCGCGTGGTAGTCCCGGTTCCCGCACGGGGGACGGGGCACGGGGCGGGCCGGACCCGAAATGGTCCACCACTGCCCGGATGCCGCGCAAATCCCCCAGCCCCTCCTCACAGACATTGGCCACCAGCCACAAGTCACCGGGCAGAGTCAGGCTGCGCTTGCGCAGTGCCCAGACCAGGCCGAATAGCCCGGCCACGCCCAGGGAATTATCGCCAATGCCGGGCCCAAGGATGCGTTCCGGCTGGCGCTCGACCTGTAGATTAACGCTCGACGGGAAAACGGTATCCAGGTGAGCACTGACCACCAGCGCCTTTTCTGACCACGCCAAAGGTCCCCGCACACCGTCCCGGTGTCCTTCCGGGAGGGGGCAGCCTGCCAGCCGCGCGTACACATTCCCCGCCTCATCCATTTTCACATCCGCCAGGCCCTCGTCAGCGAAGCGGGCGCGCACGAATTCGGCCCGCGCCCGCTCGTGAAATGTGGGGGCGGGGATCTGTTGGATGGCGATTGCCAGGTCGAGGATACGGGTGATTAGGTCGTTCATAAAGCTATATTTGACGCACTATCCCGGTCAGGGAATCGAGCCTCGCCTGGGCCAGGCCGGGCAGGGCCTCCAGGGCATGGAACACGCCGCTGCCTTCGATGGTCAGCGAGGCAGAGACACAGCCATACAGCACCCCGCGCAGGGGATCATAGGTCTTCTGATAACCGGCCAGGAAGCCGCCGCAGAAGGAATCGCCCGCGCCGGTGGCATCCGTCAGACGGGCCGGGTAAGCCGGGATTTCCCATCGTTTTTTGGAAACGGAATCGTAGAGCATCTGGCCGCGTGCGCCGCGTTTGACCACGATGAACTCACAGCCAAACTCACCCAGGGCTTCAGCCATCTGCCACAGGTCGTCGGTGCGGCCCCAGAAGAGGGCGCGCAGTTCTTCTTCGGAGGGCAGGAAGGCCGTCAACCCGTGCAGGAGGATGCCTACATCCTCGAATGCCTTACCGGTCATGGTAGCGGCGGACGGGTCCAAGGTCAGGGTGGTGACGGAAGCCTGCCGGAAAGTGGAGGTCAGGCGGCTAACAGTCGCGTAGTCGAGCGGACAGATGTGTACGGCGCGTGCGTTCAGATAGTCTGGCGGGATGTCATTCGGACGCGGCGAGGCAGGGTGGGGGGTCTTGCGGTCATTGTCGGGTCGCGTTAGTCCCGGTTCCAGCGGGGTAGTCCCGGTTCCAGCACGGGACGGGGTAGTCCCGGTTCCCGGACGGGGCACGGGGGCGGGCGGCTGGTAGCCGAGCAGGGACTTGGGGAAAGGCAAGCCAAGCCGCGCGAAGTGCACCACCGGGTTGCTGTGCTGGACCAGCTGGCTTTCCGTGGTAGTCCCGGTTCCAGCGGGGTAGTCCCGGTTTCCGGACGGGGCGGGGTAGTCCCGGTTCCCGGACGGGGCACGGGGGAGAGTGGCCTGGAAATAACGCAGGTCGAGGGCTTCGGCCAGGATGTGGATGCCACGCGTGTCCCAGCCGCGTTTTTCAAAGGAACGCAGCCAATCGTGGGGATAGTCCTCCCCGACGCGCGCCAGCAAGCCAACGGGGTAGTCCCGGTTTCCGGACGGGGCGGGGTAGTCCCGGTTCCAGCACGGGACGCCGCTTTCCGTGGTAGTCCCGGTTCCAGCGGGGTAGTCCCGGTTTCCGGACGGGGCGGGGTAGTCCCGGTTTCCGGACGGGGCACGGGGCCAGACTCCCAGCCCGGCAGCGGCATATAACAAGTTGCCTCCCGGCTGGTCTATCAAGGGACGGCCCAGCGGAGGCAAAAGGTAGTCACGGTGCAGGCGCCCGGCGATGACGAATGTGGGTTCCATAGGGTGTTCTTCCCGTATGCTGTGCATATCTTTTCAGTACCTTATCAATGAAATCCTTGCTTTTTGTGAAAGAATTTACACCACAAAGGTCAAAAGGGACACGAAGGTTCTTGAGGTTTTCCTTTGTGTATCTTCGTGTCCTTCGTGGCAAATCTCTTATAGTTCCGGCTCGTCCGGGTTAGGAGATGAAGACCTCGCCGGCGGCGTCGGTCTGGCCGGAATTGATGGGCAGGAGGAAAGTGATATTACTGCCCTTGCCTTCCACGCTTTCCGTGGTAGTCCCGGTTCCAGCGGGGTAGTCCCGGTTTCCGGACGGGGCACGGGGCGGCCCAGATGCGCCCGCGTGGTAGTCCCGGTTCCAGCACGGGGCGTGGTAGTCCCGGTTCCAGCGAAGCAGTCCCGGTTCTTGCGAGGTAGTCCCGGTTCTCGTACGGGGTTGCGTTGGTTTACGGATAAGGCCGTTTCCGAGTCCATATGTGATTCGATTATAGCAACAATTGCAAAATTTTACATCAGATACAAGCAGAAACTATGGGGTTTTCACAAACTCGGGGTTTGGGGTGTTGGGGGCGGGTACCGGCAAACAAAAATGGGAGCGTCCCCTTGGATGCTCCCATCTCTCGTGGTGACCGACCGGGGACTTGCGAAGTGCCCTTTGGGCGAACCCCGAACCAATTGCTTATGAGGTGACCGACCGGGGACTTGCGAAGTGCCCTTTGGGCGAACCCCGAACCAATTGCTTATGAGGTGACCGACCGGGGACTTGCGAAGTGCCCTTTGGGCGAACCCCGAACCAATTGCTTATGAGGTGACCGACCGGGGACTTGAACCCCGAACCAATTGCTTAAGAGGCAACTGCTCTGCCATTGAGCTAGTCGGCCATGCGGCGGGTATTATACCGCAAAGGAAATAAGAGTCAATGACATTTGACTGGCAAATTTTACCGTGAAAACTTGCCCCACGATAGAGGGCATTCGCCTACTGCACAACACCCCTGTTTGCCGATCGCCGTGGCGAACCCCAGGAAACCTGCACCTTGCCGCCAGAGAAAATATGATTTGATTGTATAATATTGCTCTGGATGACATAACCATTAAAAAGAAGCTCTCACGAAAAACCTGCTCATCCGAACATCAGAAAAAGGAGAGATGGAATGCTGGACAAGATCAAACAACAGATCGAACGCATCAAAGGCCTGGGCGCCACCTATGTGGATACTCGCTGGGTTCCCTCTGAGGAAGCCAATTATCTGTTGATGTGGAACGGCAATCTTAAGAGCGCCAGCTCTGCCCGGGAAAGCGGAGTGGGAATTCGGGTGCTCTACAAAGGCGCCTGGGGTTTTTCTGCATCTTCCGATTTGAGCGATTTGGCAGCCTTGTTCGATAAAGCCTTCGACAATGCCCGGGTGGCCGCCGAGCGGGTCACGTTCCCCGTCCGGCTGGCAGAAAAAGATGCCATCCAGGCAAAATTTGAAAGCCCCTGCGCCATCAACCCGTTTGATGTCCCCCTGGCCGATAAAGTCGCTTTTCTGAAGGATATGGATGAACAACTCAACCAGGAAGGCGTATTCCAGCGGGTCTGTGACCTGGCCTTCGTGCGCAAGCAGATCGTTTTCGTGGATTCGGAAGGCAGCCAGATCGAAAAACTCATCACCGAAGTTTTTCCCACCATGCAGGTATCTGGTTTGGATGATCAAGGGGCAACCTATGAACGCACATTCCGTCCGCCCAGGCATGGAGACAGCCGTGGATGGGAAACGATTGACAAAAAACTCTTCAGCGAAAACGCCGAAAGAATTGTCAAGGAGATGAACCAGGTCCGGGCAGCCGACGAGTGTCCAAAAGAAGACCGCTCGGTCATCCTTTTGCCGAACATCATGTATTTGCAGACCCATGAAACCATCGGCCACGCCTTGGAACTGGACCGCATCCTGGGCTACGAACTGGCCTTTGCAGGCGGCTCTTTCGTGACCCTGGACGACTTTGGCAAATTGCGCTATGGTTCCCCCAGGCTGACCGCCCGCGCGGATGCCACGCTGCCCAATTCACCGGGTAGTTTTGGCTATGACGACGACGGGGTCCCCGCCCAGAACACGCTCCTGATCGATAAAGGCATTCTGGTGGGAGCCATTACTGGCCGGCAAATGGTGGAAGAAGCCAACGCAAAAGCCAAACGTCAGATATTCAAAGGCAGCGGCGGGGCCAACCGGGCCACCTCCTTCTACCGCGTGCCTATCGAACGAATGACGAACATTAACATTGACCCCGGCCAGGATGGCAGCCTGGAGGATATTGTCAGGAATACTGAAAAAGGCATTGTCATGGACAGCGAGCGGAGCTGGTCGATTGGCTCGAACCGTGAACAGTTCCACTTCGGTACCGAGATCGGCTGGCTGGTGGAGGACGGGAAGATCACGAAAGTGGTCAAGAACCCCACCTACAAGGGAGCCACCGTCAAATTCTGGAACTCACTTTCCGCGGTTGGCGATCAATCCACCTGGCAGGTGAAGTATGTGGACAACTGCGGGAAAGGGCAGCCGAACCAGATCATGCAGCTGGGGCACGGAGTTCCTGTTTGCCGCTTCGATAATGTGAGAATAGGAGAATAGCCGTGATGGAACGAATCTTGCAAACCTTGAGGGATTTGCGTAAATATGCCCTGGACAAAGGCTATGAGGTTACGCTTTTCTACCACGAAGAAGACAGTTACCTGATGCGTTTCGCCAACTCGTCCATCTCCCTGAATACCAACGAACATTTGATCCGCCTGGAGTTCACCGCCTATTCCAGCAGGAAACGTGCCAGTTACGAACTCATCACCGACCTGGGCAAACTCGACCAAATGAAGCAGGGCATTGATATCGCCGCCGGGATGGTCCAGCACGCCCAACCGCTGACCTACCAGCCGACCGTTCCAGTATTTGCGGAGTCATTCGCCGATGAAAGCGGATATGACGCCGCACTGGCGCACATCAGCAACGAGGAACGGCTGCAATTCTTCAACACAGCCGCGGCAGGCTTGGAAACAGAGGCGGTCAAGCTTTCCGGCATCTTTTCCTGTGGCACGAACACGATCGCCCAGATCAATACCCGCTCAGAACATACCCAGTATTTTAGAACCTCCGACGCACAAGTGACGACCGTTCTGGCACACACCACCCTCAAGTGGGAAGTGACCGCCGAACAATCCGCCCACAAGAAATCGGACCTGGATCCGTCTGCGCTGCGGCAGGATCTGGCCTTCCTGGTGGAACATTATCAGACCGACGCCCCCCAGCAGATTCTGCTGGGCAGCTACGATATCGTTTTTGGCTCAGCCGCCACAGCCGACATGCTGAATTTTATGAACTGGATCGGTTTCAACGGTGGCTCGCTGAAACGAGGTTTTTCGTTCCTGGGTGAAGACAAAGTCGGTCAAAAGGTGTTCTCCGACAAGATTACTCTCGTTGACGATCCGGACCGGCTGGAGACATTCCCCTTCAAGAGCGATTTCACCGGCATCGTCCGCAAGCCATTCCCGATTTTCCAGAACGGCGTCTTACAGGGATTCACCTGGTCCCAGGACGATGCCGATGAGTTCGGCGCCAAAGCCACCGGCCACACCGTTGGGCATAAAAGCCTGGTGCTCAGCGGCGGCGACAGGCAGGATGTCAATTCCCTGCAAGACCTGGTCAACCTGCCGCGCAAAAAGGAACTTCTCTACATCCCCTTCCTGCACTACATGAACATTGTGAATCCTTCGAAGGGTATCATCACCGGGAGTTCGCGCTTCGGTGCCCTGTTGCTTAAGCAGGATGGTTCAGTGACGGTCCCGTATAACGTACGGCTCACTCAGAGTCTGCTGGACATCTTCGGCGACAAGGTGGCCTGGCTCTCGCGGGCAACCGTCCCGTACAATACCTCCCAAAGCTATGGCGCTCGCAATCCGACGGCGATCATCGTCCCGAAATTCGTTCGAGTTAACGACCTGGAGATATCTCATTCCAATTCTTCGTACTAACTCGTCCACTTAAATCGCCAAGCCCCAAAAAGTAGGAAAACCGCAGTTCACATGGACTGCGGGTTTTTGCATATTCCCCTTCCAGGAGTGGCGAACATGGTGGGTTAATCTTGTAGCCCCTGTCATTCTCCCGGAAGGACACCGGGACGGTGTGAGCCGCAAAGCGGCGACACCTGCATCTGCGGCGCACCGCAGGTACGGTGCAGGTGAGAATCTCATATTTTTCCGGTAAAACCTTGAGATTCTTCGCTCCCTTCGGTCGCTCACCCCCCCAACCGGAACAAATGCGGTATGATAGCATCTATGGTAAGGAGATTCCACTAATATGAAGAAACTTTTGTACGTATTTGTATCCCTGTCAGTGTTGTTGGCCGCCTGCGGACCGGCCGCGCCGGTTACGGGCGGGACCCCGACCGGAACACCGGTCGCTTCCGCCACCCCGCAGCCGCCAAACATGACCCCGTCGCCTCAACCAAGTCCGACGGTGCTCTACCCGTCCGAAGGGTACGGCCCGTCCAACTTCCCCTTGAATGTGAACCCGCTCACCGGTCTGCAGGTCGCTGATCCAACCCTTCTGGATCGCCGCCCGCTGCTCATCAAAGTCTCAAACCTGCCGCGCAGCGTTCGCCCGCAGTGGGGGCTTTCCCTGGCCGACATCGTTTTTGAGTATTACACCGAGGAAGGTACCACACGCTTTGCGGCAGTATTCTACGGTAACGATGCCGAAATGGTCGGCCCGATCCGTTCGGGACGTTTCATTGACGCTCACCTGGTACGCGGCTATAAAGCCGTATTTGCCTTTGGCTCTGCCTATGTAGCTGAGATGGACCGCTATCTCCAATCGGAATTTGCCGACCGGCTGGTAATCGAAGGGTCAAGTACGCCGCTTTATCGCTACGACCCGAACGGAGCTAACCACCTGGTGGTGAATACTGCTGACTTGAGCGCTTATGCCACCTC